>JANNYO010000225.1:0-3608 GCA_031410115.1 Rhodanobacteraceae bacterium
CTTGCTAGCGTCACTGAGGCTATTAATCGCGGCGCAATCTATAAATTTCTGACTAAGCCTTGGGATGATGAGGGCTTGCGTGCACAAGTGCTTGAGGCATTTCGCCATCATGAGCGCAGCCTAGAAGCAACGGTTTAGAGCGAAAAGGAATAGTTGACGTGCGTTGCCGGTGCGAGCTTTCTGGCTAGACCTCGTCTAAATCCATATCCAAATCAATGGAGCCATCGGCACCACGCTTAATTTTCGTGAGCCCCGGATATTGTTGCTCAAGTTTTTGCATTTCAAGCTCTTGGCGAGACAGCTGGCCTTGTTGCACCCGCACCAAATCGGCCAAGCGCTGGTTTTCAAGCTGTAAATTGCGGGTTTGCAGCGCTTGGGATATCGCCGTTCCCAATTCAAAGTCGTCCCAAGGTTTGGCGATAAAGCGGAAGATTTGCACTCGATTGATGGCAGCGACTACAGATTGCAAATCCGCATAGCCACTGAGCATCAGCCGCGCGATATTGGGCTGGATCTCAATTAGCTTTGAGAGAAAGCTAACCCCATCCATTTCCGGCATGCGAAAATCCGAGATCACCAGATCGAAAGCACATACGTTGGCGCGTTCTAGCGCAAGCTTCGGTTGCTCAAATGTCTCGATGATTAGTTTGTCGCCAAACCAATCCTCAGGCATGGCAATAATTGCCCTTCGCAGGCTGCGCAGGATATTAAGTTCATCGTCAACAAGCATCAATCTTGTCATTTCGCGCCTCCAAAACACCGGTGAATTCGAGTATACCCGTCTTCACGTTAGGCTGATGCAGCGGTTAGTAGACACTGAATATGGTGCCTTTACCGACCGTGCTTTGCACCTCAATGCGGCCGTTATGTTTTTGCACAATGCCATAGGAAAGCGAAAGCCCGAGGCCAGTGCCTTTGCCAATTGGCTTGGTGGTAAAAAATGGATCAAAAATGCGCGCCAAGTGTTCTGGCGCTATGCCCTGGCCTGAATCAGCAACGCTAATGCAGATCTCGTTATCAATCTGGCGAGTTGCAATCGTAATTACCCCGCGCTCGGTGATCGCATGCCCAGCATTGACCAAAAGGTTTAAAAATACCTGATTGAGTTGAGAAGGTAGGCATTCGATCAGTGGAATTGCGCCAAATTCCTTGTTTACTTCGACTTTGTATTTGAGCTCGTTCCAAACAATGTTGAGCGTGCTTTGTAATCCACGATGTATGTCAACGGAAATCCACTGCTCATTCTCCAGCTCGCCAGCATGGGAGAAGTCGCGTAAATCCATCACTATTTTCTTGACCCGCTCGATGCCTTCCCGCGATTCCTCCACAAGTTCCGGCAAATCGTGCTGTAAAAAGCTGTAATCAGCACGCTCTTTTAGTTCTTGTATGGGCTCAGTAAGGTGTTGGTATTGGCTGGGAAGCTTCTGGCAAAGCTCTTCATAAGCGGCCAGGAGCGATAGCAAATCGCGGGCATAGGTTTGCAAAGTGCTCAAATTGGAATGGACATAGCCGATCGGGTTATTGATTTCGTGCGCAACCCCAGCGGCTAGCTGCCCTATCGACGCCATTTTTTCCGACTGCAAAAGCTGATTCTGAGTTTCTTTGACTCGGGCGTAGACTTGCTCAAGCTCAATGTGGCGATCATGCAAATCCTGTTCGCGCGCCCATTCACGGGTGACATCACGCGCATGGAAACTTAAGCCCTCAGCACTGCCATCGACACTAAATAAAACCTGCATTTGCATGCCGACGGTGTACAGCTCTTTGGTTGATGTGATGTCACCGCACAAATGATACTCGCCAGATTCGCGCCCTTGGGCACGTAGACGTGTCAAAACGCCGGTGGCGAACACTGCGTCCTCCATGGTGCAAACGTGGCCGTCGCGCGACCAATACATGCCTTCCATAATGCCTGCAGCGGCATTTCGATAGAGAATTTCACCATCTAGATCGGCAACCCAGATGCCATCGGCTAATGACTCAAGTGCATTCATACGCAGACTTAGGGCTGCAGCCGAATCGTCAACTTTGGCCGGGTCAGGCATAGTAACCATTCCTTTTTTCGCGTGTATATCTAAGGCAGATTTGTTTTGTCTCGACTAAACGAGGAAATCAAACACTTCTTCAGTGGCAAACCAGCATACGCATGGATTTCAGTGGGCGATAACTTGGATACATTTTTTGTTACTCCAACTTTGCGATCTATGGGCTAAAGTGAAGCACAAATAACAATACGTTGAATACTTTTCTGCACTGCTTTCAAGTTGCAAATTAAAATTGATTGGGATGTATACCCGCTTTGATAATTTGGAGCAGTCGCGGCCACTTAGATTGGGCGACACGACTGTCGAATTAAGACCGTATATCCACTAGATGGGCGAAATGGCTTTTTAAGGTGCCCCCGGCGCACTGTCACACTTGCGTAACACAACCGTCGTTTAATACTTTACCGTCGCTGCGACTATTGATACAGAGAATTATGAAGCCACGAATTCTGATCGTCGAGGACGAAGCCGCGATTCGCGATATGGTCAGCTTTGCGCTGCGCCGGGCTGAGATGGATCCCGTGATTGCGATGGATGTGCCGAGTGCGACGTTGCAAATTGCTGAGCAGTTGCCGGATTTAATTTTGCTCGATTGGATGCTGCCCGGCATTAGTGGCTTGGAATACGCCCGCCGACTTAAGCGTGAGGAGCAAACCAAGGAAATTCCGGTGATCATGCTGACCGCGCGCGGCGAAGAAGATGATCGCGTTGCGGGCTTGGATTCAGGCATTGATGACTACATCGTCAAACCATTTTCCACGCGCGAATTGGTCAGCCGTATTCGTGCCGTGCTGCGCCGCACCCAGGGCTTAATCGACGAAATGCGCGTCGAGCAAGCCGAACTGCTGATCGATGGCGCCGGGCAACGCGTCTTCGCGCGCGGCAAAGCCCTGTTACTGGGGCCGACCGAGTATCGGCTGCTACATTTTTTCATGACCCATCCCGAACGCGTCTACAACCGTGCGCAACTTTTGGATCACGTCTGGGGCACGAATGTGTATGTCGAAGAACGCACCGTCGACGTCCACATCCGGCGCCTGCGCAAAATTTTAGAGGTGGAAAATTGTCAAGATTACGTGCAAACCGTGCGCGGCAGTGGCTACCGGTTTTCGGTGATTACTTAAAAAGATTATCAGTGTAGCGGCTGAAGTTGCGGATGTTGACGACATTGCGGAATCACTGACACAAAAAAAGCGGCCGAAATTTCCTAAGTGAAATTAACATTTCGCACTTGCCGCTAAGCCCGCCACGTTTTAAGGTTCCGACCTTGTTAAATTCGGCCATCTGCATCATGCGCAACTCAGTCCTAGCCCTTTCCATAGCACTTGCACTTGTAAGCTCAGCGCACGCTTCGCGTACGCCACCTGAAGCACGCTGGGCGGCGTGGGAAAGTCAACAGGCGATGGCGAAAGCCAGTGTTTTGACCGCGCTACCGTGGCGTTCAATTGGGCCATCCATCCAGGGTGGGCGGGTGGTGGATATCGAATCGGTGCCAAATCAGCCGTTTAGTTTTTACGTCGCCTTTGCTTCCGGTGGCGTTTGGAAAAGCACCAACAACGGGCA
>JANNYO010000226.1:0-7749 GCA_031410115.1 Rhodanobacteraceae bacterium
CTATGAAGTTCGCGCCTCAACAATTGCTGGCGCTGGGCTGGGCGTTTTTATTACCGAAGCGGTGCGCGCTGGGCAAATTTTAGTTTGCCCGGATCAAATTCCAGCAACATTTTCTATGCCAGAAATTGCGGCGCGATCAGATGCCAAAACTGCGCTCGAAGCCACTGTTCGCTGGTTCGAAGAACGCTACACAATGTCGCTTGATTGGCCAGACGAGTGCTATCTCAACCACAGCTTTAGCCCCACCGGCATCTGGCATTTGGGCTTTGTATTTGCCACAGCCGAGCTAACACCTGGCACCGAATTGACCGTTGATTACCGCCATTTACTGGCGACTGGGCAAGTTGAAGCGTTTCGGGATTCGCAATCGGGGCAAGAAATTGTTGGCTTTAGCTGGGCGGAAAGTTTTGCACTCAGCTTAGGGCAGCTGAGTGCCTTGCAAAACACCTAACTACTAATTTTTCTCTTTCGTCAAACCATCGGCCGATATGCCTAAAGTTGATCCAACCCACGTTGATGTGCATGGCAATCCAATCATGGTCGATATCGCCGCCAAGGCAGTTACGTTGCGGCGCTCGGTTGCGCGCGCGCGCGTGATGTTTCCACCGGCGGTTGGCGCGCAGCTGCTTGCCGGCGGATTTATCGGAAAAAAAGGTGCGATCTTGCACACCGCCATCGTTGCGGGTGTGATGGCGGCAAAACGCACATACGCGCTGATTCCCTTTTGCCACGCGTTGGCGCTGGAGCGCTGTGATATTAGAATCACGCCTGATACCTTGGGCAATTTAGATATTGAATGCGAGTGCGCATTGAGCGGCAAGACCGGGGTTGAAATGGAAGCCATCACCGGCGCCACGATTGCAGCGCTGACGATATACGATATGACCAAAGCAATGAGTTTAGAAATCGTCGTTTGCGACATTCGGCTGGTGCAAAAAAGTGGCGGCAAACGCACGCACGGCGCAGGAAAAATCTGATGGCAGCAGCGATACAATTACCCATGCAATTGACCGTGCAATACTTTGCCCGCCTGCATGAATTAACCGGCGTCACCGAAGAAATCATTGAAAGCGAGCACGCAGACTTAGCGGCGATTTACTTAGCCTTGCAGGCTAAATACGGCTTTGAGTTTCCGAAATCGGCGCTCAAGCCAGTGTGCAATGACGCCATTGTCGACTGGTCGCACAAACTACAGGCGAACGATGTGATCGCGTTTTTGCCGCCGTTTTCCGGCGGATAGTGCCGGTCTTAACCGCGCGGATGATGCATCGCGTGCAATTTTTTCAAATTTTCGCGTGCAATGTAGGTGTAAATCTGTGTGGTCGACAGATCCACATGCCCTAGCAACAGCTGGACGACGCGTAAATCGGCGCCGTGATTCAAAAGATGCGTCGCGAACGAATGGCGCAAAACATGCGGTGACAGGGATCGTACGCCGGCCATCAGCGTATAGCGTTTGATCAAATACCAAAACGCCTGGCGCGTCATCGCGCTGCCACGCGCGGTGATAAAAAGCGCGTCCGTTTTCGCACCGGGTGCCAGTTCGCTGCGTGCGTTGGCAAGATATTTCTCGATCCACTCGATAGCGTGTTCACCCATGGGCACCAGGCGTTCTTTCGCGCCTTTGCCCATCACCCGCAGCACACCTTGGCGCAGATTGAGCTGTTCGCCCTTAAGCGTGACCAGCTCCGTGACGCGCAAGCCGGTGGCATACATCAGCTCGATCATCGCTTTGTCGCGCAAACCGACGGCGCTGGTGATGTCCGGCGCGTTGATCAGTGCCTCAATTTCCGCCTCACTCAGGGCTTTGGGTAGGGAGCGCGGCAGTTTCGGCCCACTGACCAGACTGGTCGGGTTGTCTTTGCGCAGCGCATACGCCACGCGTTGCCCATAAAATGTTTTTAGCGTCGACAATGTGCGTGCGCCGGTGCGTGCACTTTTGCCACCGGCGCTGCGAAATGCCAAAAAATCCAGCAGCTGGACGCGCGATACATCAGCAATATTGGGCAGCGCATTTGCCGCAAGCCAGCGCGCAAAGATCGTTAAGTCCAAGCGATAGCTGGCTATAGTGTTGGCGCTCGCACCGGTTTCGCCCCAGTAGCGATCGAGAAAAGCATCGACTACGGCAAGATCGGCACTGCGCGCTGGGATGTCATTCGACGGGTCGGGTGCAGCGGCGTTTGAAGCCGCGTTGCGGGTGCGGGCGCTCGGCATTTTTTCTGCTCCATTCTGATAAGTTTGCTTGGGTCTGTTTTGTTTAAGCAAAACAAAACAACACAAACAACACATCTGAGCTTGCCATGCACCCCACCCTGATTGAAATCATTGCAACCGTTTTGTTTGGCGCAGCGCTCATCCATACTTTTATGGTGGTGCGAATTCATGCGCTAGGCACGAAATATCCAGCGCACGTTGGGCTGTTTCATTTACTTGGGGAAGTGGAGGCGGTATTTGCGCTTTGGGCCTGCGCGCTGGTGGCTGTGATGTTTGCGCTGTCGGGAAAAGTCGCGACATTAGCGTATTTGAACGCGCGCAATTATACCGAGCCGTTGTTTGTATTTGCCGTTATGTTAATCGCCGCCAGCTATCCGGTGCTGTCGCTGGTGCAAAACGCAAGCCTGCATCTGGCGCGTTTAGCGGGCGGATACGTCGCCTATGCGCAGTATTTTCTGACCCTAGCTGCGCTTCCGCTTTTGGGGTCTCTATTGACCGAACCGGCGGCGATGACGCTGGCAGCGCTGACCCTGGGCGCTGGCTTTTTTGCATTCGCCGACACCGACCGCGCACGCTACGTAACGTTAGGTACCTTATTTGTCAATGTGTCGATTGGCGGTGTACTAACCAGCTATGCAGCCCCCCCGGTACTGATGGTGGCGGGCACCTGGGGGTGGGGCACACCGCACATGTTTATGCATTTTGGCTGGAAAGCGATCATTGCCGTTATGCTGAATGCGGCACTGGCGACGTGGCTGGTGCGCGCCACCCTCACCAGCTTGTCAAAACCCATTGATTTGCCAACAGCTGATGCGCTAGACGCGAATGATCTAGCGGCAACAGTCGACCTGCCAATCATTGCAGCCAGTGCGAAGCTACCCGCGTTGATCCATTGCACCTTTCTTGCCAGCGTTGTTATTTTTTCGCATGAACCGGTGGTGTTTATGGGCCTGCTGCTGCTGTTTGTCGCCTACACGCAGTCGTATCGGCAACATCAACGCCCGCTGATTTGGCGCGAGGCGCTGATGGTCGGTTGCTTTCTAGCTGGCCTAGTGATTTTGGGCGGCCTGCAACAATGGTGGCTAGCACCCACGTTAACCGCGATGAGCCCGACGGCGGTGTATTTTGGCGCCATGGGTTTAACCGCGATTACCGACAACGCCGCGCTGACATATCTGGCGTCGCAAGTACCGAATTTAAGCGACACATTTAAATATTTCGTGGTCGCCGGCGCGGTGGTTGGCGGTGGTTTGACGGTGATTGCGAATGCGCCCAATCCGGCCGGTGCGGCAATTGTGGGCAAATATTTTCCCGAAAGCGAAATCTCGCCAATCAAACTTTTGCTCGGGGCGCTGGTGCCCACGCTGATCGCGGCGGTTTGTTTTGGTCTGCTTTAAGCGATTTGCATTGATTCCGACTGCATCGGGATCAGCGCTGCCGCGTCGCCAACCCTAAGCTATTTATCCCGCTTCAATAGCTTCAACATTTGCTTAAAATACAACTCCGGCAGCCAGCGTTTGATGCGCCAGCGGCTGCGGCTGTCTTTATGCGGCAGAAGCAGGAAAACGCCTTTTTCCGCCTGCGATATTGCGAACTCCGCGACATCGGCTGCGTTAAGTTCGGAACGCTCCATGAGCTGGGCGGCGGCTTTGCGCATGCGATCGTGGCCGGGCGTGAAGGATTCCAGCAGATTGGTTTTAAAAAAACTTGGGCACAAGCACGCCACGTGCAGGCCGCGTGCGTAAAGTTGGCCGCGCAAAATCTCTGAATACGCCAGCACCGCAGCTTTGGTAACGCCGTAAACGCCGGTGTCTGGCGCGCCCGCCAAGCCGGCAAAAGAAGCGGTATTGATGATCAAGCCGCCGCGTGCGCCCAACATCAGCGGCAAAATCGTTTTGCAACCGCGCTGAATCGAGGTCAGGTTAATCGCTACCACGCGATCCCATTCGGCATCACTGGTGTCTAAAAAATCACCGCTGCTGGCAATCCCGGCGTTGTTGATCAGCACGCTTACCGCGCCAAATTCAGCTTTAAGCTGAGCCGCCACGCGCTGCCAATCAGCGTTTTGCGCGACGTCCATCTCGATGGCGATGTGGTTGCTACCGGTCAATAGTGCAAGCGTTTCTTGCGCACGTTCGACTAATAAATCCACCACCGCCACCCGCGCGCCGCGCGCCGCATAGTTCAGCGCCAGCGCACGCCCCAAGCCACTGCCCGCACCGGTAATCACCACCGTTTTTTCAAGCATTCAATTCCCCATGATTTGCGTTAAATTTTAAGAGTCTCGCCGGAAGGCGACACGGCAAACGAGTCTCGCCGGAAGGCGACACGGCAAACGAGTCTCGCCGGAAGGCGACACGGCAAACGAGTCTCGCTCGGCAACGCTTGTTGCTATCGAAACGCATCTTTGACGGTTTTAGGTTGGTCATCATCAACCACAGTGCCAAGGCTCAGCATCGTCCATTGGCGCAAACGGCGCGGATCGGGATCGTCCAAATCGCTGCCCGCATCTGCGCCATTGCAGTACGCGTGGACTTTGCGCGCCAGCAAAAACGTGCCAGCGACGTGGGTTGCACTGGACGCTAAAATCTCCATCGCGGGTAAGCCCCGGCGCAGCACCGTGCCCAATACGCGCTTTGCCATTCGTTTCATAACGCCACCGCCAATTTGCTCAACCAGCTCAATCGCCCCGACGCCGATGGTGCCCATCCACTTGAGCATTTGCGCGTCGTCAGCGGCATTTGGCGTGCGCTGGTGCAGGGCAAAAATACGCAAAATCAGGTCGCGCTGAATCGCCGATGTGAGCGCGACGTCACCTGCCAAATTTGCCGCCCAGCCCAGCATTTTGCCAAAGCCTGGAATTAAACCTACCGCCGTTGTGCCCGCACCGGTCGCACCGGCTTTTAGGCACGCGGATTTGACCAGCTGGCGCAACAGCCGCGCTTGATTTGCGTTTGGGAATTCCGCCCGCAGCGCGGCAATGTCGCGCACCGCTTTGTGCCACTGGGCTTGGGTGTAGAGGGTGTTGGATGCGGCCATGATGTCGTCTATGAAATGGATTTGGATTGAATGTTTTGCAAGCACAAGAAAGGTGGTTTCTGGGTTTATTCTAGCGTATGCCAGACACCATCGAACCTGCCGCGACCACGCGCAAAAGCAGCCCAGTACATAGCCCGCAAACCAGCCTGCACCCGCGCTTGGCGGAAACGCTTGCGCGTCACCAGGCAAACACGGATCAAACGCCGATTGCGGCCTATTCCCATGCGCTCTGGCCCCGGATTACCGAGTTTGCTGCTGGCTATGAATTCTTGGTGCTGGATTTAGGCTGCGGTTGCGGCGAAAGTACGCACAATTTGGCGCGGATGCATCCGCACGCGGCGGTTTTGGGTGTGGATCGTTCGAGCGTGCGGTTGCATAAAGTGCCACGCTTTGCCCCGAACAATAGTCTGATCCTGCGCGCCGATCAGTTTGATGTGCTGCGCTTAATGCAGCTGCACGGTATGCGCGCGCTGAAAATTTATCTGTTGTATCCAAACCCTTCGCCTAAGCCCGAGCAGCTCAAGCGCCGCTGGCACGCGCACCCGATTTGGCCAACACTGTTGGCCTGCACCGACCAGCTTGAGTTGCGCACCAACTGGGCAATATACGCAGAGGAGTTTGCGTTTGCATTGCAAACCCAAGCTTGGGCGCTGACACATAAGCCGTTATTGGTCGACGCTGGTCAAGCTGCGCTTAGCTTGTTTGAAGCGAAGTACGCTGATTCAGGGCACGTGCTTTGGCAGGTATTGGCGGCTAGAACGTAAAGATGGCTTTAACCCGGCACTACCAAATTCAAGCGCTGTGCCGCGATGCTAATTTGCACCGATTGCCCGGATACAAATTCGATGCAGTCGCCTTCAATGCCGTCGGCGAAGATTACGCCGCCCTCGCCCATTTCAGAAATCACCCGCAGCGGGCTCTGTTCGACCCAGCCAAAATTTAACGTGGTGCTGGAGGCCACCGAAGGCCAGGGTTCGCGCACGAACCACGCGAGCCGCTGCTCAACAGGCGTGGGCATGGTATCGCTGATGCCACGCTGAGCAATGATCGAGCGCGCCCAGCCGGTGCTGCCGGTGCCGGTGGCAACGATCAAACCCGAGGAGGATTGGCGTTCTTGCATTTCATTCACGTGCAAGCGATAGCGTGCCGACTGGTGCGTGCGGTGGCCGATAAAGACTTCGTTGAGCGCCAGCAGTTTTTGCCCGTCCTCGCGTTCGGCCAAGGCGAGCACGCGGGATTCAATTTTGAATTTTGCCGCTTGGTTTTGACCTGCGTCGATACACCAGCGCACCAGTGCGCCGCTCAATTCGGGTTTATGCGGGCAGAGCACGCCGTCAAAATTAGCTGGGTCTGGATTGATGCCAAAGGCAATCTGACCGCTCAAATACTTCGCAACATTCGCCATTAAGCCATCTTGCCCAACGATCATCACGCCATCGTCGGGCGCGAACAAAAAGCGGTCGAGATGCTCGCGGCTCAGGTGCACATAGCTCAAATGCGCCGGCAAAGCAGCTAAAGCTTGCTGCAAACCCTGATCTAGGCGCTGGTGTAAAGCCTCGTACCACGCCATGTTTTCACCGCGTGTTTCCAGGTGAAACTTGGCCTGCCCAAAGGTGCCAAAACGCTGAATTAACTGCTCAAGCGGACTGGGCCTAGTGATCACCACTAAGCGCGAAATCGCCCTACTGGGCAAGCTGCTGGCAAGGTTTATGGCAAGGCTGGAAGAACGATTAACCACGGCACTAATTTATTCAGAGGTCGGCAATTTTTGCAGCCAGTTTTGGAAATTTTGCGCCAATAGTTCCGGGGTGATGTTGATATTGCCGACGGTTTGAATGTTTTCGGCGAAGCGCGCCATCACTAAACCCAGCGCCGCATGACTAGGTGTGGCTTTCCAAATTTCGTGGCGCGCTTGATCTTCTTCAAGCCGAGCCGCCGCCATGCTGCGCTGGGCACTGGCCTGCGCTTCGGCCTCAAACGCGGTGCGTTTCGCTTGACCGACGGATGCCAGCTCTAGACGCTCAACTTCGGCAATCACTCTTGCCTGCTCGCCGGCCATGTCGAGCCGCACTTTCGCAAGCGCATTGTCGCCACGCTGCTGGATTAGCTGTTCTTGCTTGCGCTCCAACTCGATCTCGGTTGCCAGCTCGTTCTGTTTGATCGCACGTTCTTTTTCCACTGCCTGCGCGCGGCGTTGAAAAATCGCTTCGTCGGCTTTGCCCTGAATGGCCTCACGCGCCGGTGTTTGCAGGGCTTTTTCTACTTCCGCAAGGGGTGCGATCTGATCAATCACAACGCCCACCAGCGCCAAGCCGATTGCAGCGATTGCGGTATCCAGACCCAAGGCATTCCACAGTGCGCTGCGCATTTTTTCCGGACCTTCGCGCAGTGCTTCTTCCAAAGTCGCAGTCGCCAAATAATTGCGCGTTGGCGTCAGCGCGCGTTGCATCCATAGGGTTGCCATCGCCTCTAACGGGCGCTCCATCCAAATGCCGG
>JANNYO010000227.1:0-5959 GCA_031410115.1 Rhodanobacteraceae bacterium
CCCGGCGCGACTTCCAACGCCCGCCGATCATCACCGGTGCCGCCGGTTGGCCCTGAAGCACCGTCAGTATCGACTGCACATCCTCGACGGTTGCGATTGGTCCGGAACGCTCGTCTGCCGACTCAGATCCACCCTGCCCGCTACCCGCGCGCTTGCCCGCCAGCAATTCACGCAGGGTCGTGAACAATTCTTGATCTGCCACATCGTTGTTTGCGCTGTCGTTGTTTGCGCTGTCGCGGCTTGTCGTCGCATTGTTGCCGGGCTGCTTTTGCGCAGAGGGCGAGCCTTGTGCTGCCGGGTTTTTTTGCGCCGTTGCATTCGGTGCGCGTGAACCGGAATTAGTTTCGCCGCCCGCTGTGCCCGAGTTTGCCGAGGCGCTAAATGTCGAGCCAATACCGGAAAGCCCAAAGCGATCAGAATTCGTCGACGATGCGGCAGGTGCGAACGCAGAAACCGGAGTTCTGGGCGCCAAACCCTGCACATTTGATCCCGGCGCATTTGATACCGATGCACTCGAACCTTGCGCAGTAAAGTCAGGGTGCGGGAAACCCGCGCCCGGCGGCTGGTGCTCTAGCGGTTCCGGGAGACGCGCGGCCTGCTGTGCAGCACTGCCCGGTGCTGACGCTGAAAACACCGCAGGTTGGCGCGCTTGCACAGACTGTTCGCCTACCCCGTTCGACGCTTGCGTATGTCGAGTTTGCGCTTGCGGTGCCTGAGTCTGTGGCGCTTGCTCAGGCTCTTTAACTGTTTCACTTTCTTTTTCCGGCGCCTTCTCGTCTTTCGCTTTTTCGGGCTCTTTCGCCTCGGCTTTGCGGCCAAGTCCAAGATTTAAGTGGGCAAAAACACGCTGTTCGACAAACTGTTTATTGATCGCTTCGATCATTTCCGGCATGCGCGTCAGCACAAGTTTATCAAAGGTGCGCAACAGCTCGACCTTGATTGGCACCGACACTTCAACGCCGGACATGCCAACCGCAAGCGCCGCCAAAATTCGATGTGGCCCAACCGGCACCTCATCGACGACAACGGGCGCGCCGCCGGTAATTGCGGCAAAACGGATCGCGGCATAGCTCAACGCTTGGCTCGACTTAATTTCAGATTTTGCCGAAAGCTCACTTATGGCAAGCTCAAGCTCGAGCGTCGAATTGTCAACCAGCGCAAGTTTGCCGCGCACAGTAACGGTTTCAGATTCCACATCCTGGTTACGCTGACGATCGGGTTTTAGCAACTCCAGCATGCCCCGCTGAAATTCATTGCGCATCGCAATTAAGATCACTGAGTTTGACTTGCGAATCATTTTCAGCGCTTCAAAACAGCGATTTTGCAAATCATTCGTGGGCGCTTTTTCCGCCTTGCGAAACAGCTCGCGCTCGAATTCGTCTAGCGTGGCTTTGATGCCCACTTCTAACTCCCGCCAACTCAGCTGATATGCTGCCTCCAGCACGTTGCGCACGCGCGGGCTGATGTTTTGCTGAGTCAGTTTTGAGAATGGCAAAAAGTCCACATGCGTCCCGGATCGATGTATCAGCCGGAGTCTACGGGAAATGTGCATTAACGAGAAATAGGTCACACTAAACAATGCAACTTACCAATCCAACCGCAATTACTTTCATCGTCTACATTGCTGCCATGCTGGCGATCGGCTTCGCGGCATGGCGCTACACCCACAGCTTGTCAGACTATATTTTGGGCGGGCGCAGCATGGGCGCGTTTGTCACCGCGATGAGCGCGGGCGCATCAGATATGAGCGGCTGGCTGCTGATGGGCTTACCGGGCGCGCTGTATTTCGCAGGGCTATCGGAAAGCTGGATTGCCATCGGCTTGATCGTCGGCGCGTGGTTTAACTGGTTTTTAGTGGCCGGGCGGCTGCGGGTCTATACCGAACTGAGCAATAACGCGCTGACGCTGCCAGATTATTTTAGCCACCGGTTTGAGGATCAAAGCGGGCTACTGCGCATTTTGGCAGCGGTGGTGATTTTGGTATTTTTCACGATTTATTGCGCCTCCGGCATGGTGGCCGGCGCACGATTGTTTGAGCAAACCTTCGGTATGAGCTATCACGCGGCGCTATTTGCCGGTGCGGCAGCAACCATTATTTATGTGTTTATCGGCGGCTTTTTAGCGGTCAGCTGGACCGATACCGTGCAGGCGAGCCTAATGATTTTCGCGCTTTTACTCGCGCCCATTATGGTGTTAATCAAACTCGGCGGGTTCGATCAGGCTTGGGCCGCAATTACTGCAATCGATCCCCGATACGTCGACTATTTCAGTGGCACCAGTGCCGTTGGCATCATTTCACTACTCGCCTGGGGCCTGGGCTATATGGGCCAGCCGCATATTTTGGCGCGCTTTATGGCGGCAAAAGATTTCGCCACGCTCAAAACCGCTCGACGCATCGGCATGAGCTGGATGATCGTTTGCTTGGGCGGTGCGATGGCCGTCGGGTTTCTCGGCATCGCCTATTTTGCCGCGCACCCAGAACAGGCGGGCCCAGTAGTGGCGAATCGTGAAACGGTGTTTATTACGTTGGCGCAAGTGTTGTTCAATCCATGGATTGCGGGCATTTTACTGTCGGCAATTTTAGCGGCGGTGATGAGCACGCTTTCTTGCCAGCTTTTGGTCTGTTCGGCGGCCCTAACTGAGGACTTTTACAAGGTTTTTCTGCGCCCAAGCGCGTCGCAAACCGAGCTGGTTTGGTGCGGACGATTGATGGTGCTGTTGGTAGCGCTTATCGCCATTGCGCTGGCATCCAACCCTGAAACCCGCGTGTTGGGCTTGGTCAGCTATGCCTGGGCCGGTTTTGGCTGCGCCTTCGGCCCGGTCGTATTGCTGTCGCTGACGTGGGCAAAAATGACGCGCAATGGCGCGTTGGCGGGCATGGTTACCGGCGCGGCAAGCGTGATTTTGTGGCATAACGGTGCATGGTTTGGCTATGCGAACGGGCCCGTATTGGGCCTATTTGAGATGGTGCCAGGCTTTATCCTGGCCAGTATTGCGATTGTTCTGGTAAGCCGGTTCGGCGCGCCTAGCCCGCAGATGCAGGCTAAGTTTGAGTTGATGCGGGCAAAGAGTTGAAAGCCGTGGAATCAGGATTCCGTTAGCACGCTTGCGGCTCTGCCCTTCGACAAGCTCAGGGCGAACGGTTCTCAATTCTGCACATGCAGAAACCCGTTCGTGCTGAGTCTGTCGAAGCATGTGACCGCAAACTTCGTGATGCATCATGACTCAACCAACGCTAGCACGCCCAAGTTTCCGCCAAAAAAACGATCAATGAACTACTGAAGCTCGCGCGGTTTTTCCACTAAACGCACCAGCGGGGCATCGGTGCGGCTAAATGTGCCGCCTGCGCCACCCCGAAGAGTGATACTGAAGCTGATTTTGTTGGGCTGCCCGCTCAAGCCTTCGACATTGCCTAAGCTGAGCCGCAGAAATCCGGCTGGGATCGGCACGAGCGGCACAGGCGCACAGTTGCGGCAAAAACCGTTGCGCTGAAACATCGGAATTTCCGCCCCGCTTACGAAATCGTTGCTCTGCGCATAGGCCCAACGCGCCACGCCACTGACGTCAAAATAATAGACATTCGCCGACACAATGACCTTGCCGTCTGAGACCGCATTAACAATGCCAACCCCCCAGCCAGGATTATTTTGGTCGTACCAGTGCCCAGTAAAATCGGCGGCTGGCCGGCTGTTTCGGCCTACCAATTGCTGTAGGCACCAATTGCTCACGTCGCTGCCGTCGGTAATCCTGACCACAGCTTGACCTTCGGCTTGCGCGCCTTTGCTGCACGCTTCACTGGCGGCGGCATCGTTAAAATCTATGCGCAATCGACCACGGATATCCGGCACGCGTTCCGCGGCGCCATTGACTTGACGGTAGCGAGCAAAGCTGGTCGATACGCCGGTACTTGAGGTTTGCGAATCAGCTAAAAACGTGCCGTCTACAAGTTGCCCTAAGCTAATAAAATACTCTGGCAAGCCCTGTGCATCGTAGCTGTAAGTGGTAACAAAAACGCGATCAAAGCCATTGGCTCGCCCAGCGGGTTCAATATCAAAACCATGACCTGAGTGTGCGGGATCATACCAATTCCCGGCGTAGACAATCGGTTTCGCCGGCGGCGTGCGAGGCCCCGGCGCAAAGCCTAAATCATACAGCTGACCAAGTGCGACGCCCAAACTTCGATTGCCGCGCGCATAGCTTGGTGCCATGAGTTCTTGTGCAAACGATGCGGTGTCAAGGTGGGAGATGCTTGAACCGGTTTCGAGTGTCGTTGGCGCGTACATACGCAAACCCGAATCGCCCGGAAGCACTCGGCTACCCGAACGAAGCAGCGCCTGTGGCCCGACCCACTGCACATTATTAGACGTCAGCGCCGCAAGCCGTTCGGGCACATTTAAACGCGCAAAAGATTTCGGCGCGGCATCTGCGGCGTTGATCAAGTTGCGCGAAAACGCGTCGTCCATGCCCCGCTCTTCGACACCCAACTCATCAACCAAATCGATATAGCCCAGCCCATGGGTTAACTCGTGCGTGGCGACCGAGGCAAAATCTATATCGCGTGTCGGCGCGGTGCCGGTTGTGCCGTAATAAAAGCTGCTGGCACCCAGGCCTTCGGGCGTATCGATTAACGAGTTAAAAAAGATCGTGATCTGTGGCCGTTCAATGCAGTCGCCGCCCAGCACTTGGCAGCGCGACGTGCCCGCCGCGCGCACCGTGGGTGCGACCGCGAACCAAGTATGGCTCGGCACAAGAAACGGAAAGCGGAATTCTTCCGGCGAATTTGCGATGACTCTATCCGGTCCGGCAGCCGCCAATACGGCGCGGGTTTCCCCGGTTTTTAGCTTCGAAGACCAACAAGCCTGCACCAAAATCGGCGACTCCGACGAAATTTGATTTGCCAAGCTCTGCGCTGCGGCGATTGCCGCATTTTTACGTTTGTCGCCCAACGTCAGCCCGGGATTTCCGGGTGCAAAAAACCCAGCGGTACTGCCATCCGACCAAGGGCTTAAATTGCATTCGCAATCCGCCTCACTGGGCGGGCAAGCCAGAGGAATATCAAATGCGACGCGAATTTGCGTCGGGGTGATTGGTGGATTTTGCGTTAACTTGAGCGTCGCCGTAGTGGCTGCGCCGCCATTGATTAGCACCAAATAATACCGCCCTTCAACCGGCGGGCGTGGGCTGTGCGCGCCGACAAGAATTGCCTCGTTCGCAAGATCACTGATCGACCAAGCCTGGGCGTATTCTGATAACTCAGAAAAGCTCAGCGCCTCACCATAGGTATTGGACACAATAAAATCTTGACCCTGGCGCAGGAATAAGTCGATGTCGCCACTGCCAGGCGCCCCGACGAGTTCGACTTTGAAGCGCGTAACACCGGCTGGCAGGTCAAAATAAATTTTGCTGGCAATGCTATTGAGCGGCAGTGCAATCAGCTTGGGCACTGAATTGACGAGTTGAATATCGCTGCTTTGCGCATGCGCAAATCCAGTGATTAACAGCAAAGCGGCGACTACACAGCGTTTTATTTGGCTAAATCGAGACATTATTCTGGCTCAACATTGCGTGATTGGATGTCGTGTGCATCGGCATCGAGTTGATTGACTGTTTGACATTCAATTTCGATCTTGCCGTTTTCGTCTTTGTGCGCGATTGAAACCGTCCGCACCGGTGACGCGATGCTGGATTCATTTTCCATTTCACCGTAGGTTGGCGATGCGCTTTTGCCCTCACGCAGGCTGACGCTCGCGGGTACCGCCGGGTTTTGCCCGCTGGCGGCGAGCCACGCGGTACTGATTAAAATTTGCAGCATGTCGCACTCCTCAACAATGGCGCGAGTATATCGAATCATGGACGGCGTTTACGTGCATTCTTTCACGCGATGATCAGCCTGCCGGGAAAAATCTTCCTTGAAATAAACGCCGCGTTCAGTCGGTCAGATGCAGGACATGCATCCGTC
>JANNYO010000228.1:0-6302 GCA_031410115.1 Rhodanobacteraceae bacterium
GCAAAGTTATGTTCCTACCTTCTATCGCGCCGCCGATCCAATCGTGCGATTTGCCGCGACCGATGCGATGTTTGTGGATAGCAACAATGACGGCGCACCGGAACGCGCGCTTGGGCGCATTCCGGCACGCACGGTGGCAGAGTTGCGCTTGGCAATCAGCTCAATTGTGCAGCGCGGCAACACCCCGGCAACGCGATATCTGGGCGTTGCTGGCGCATCGAACGCGGCGGAGCATTTTGATATCCACAGCCGCAGCCTGCTGTCGTATTTGCGTCAAGGCCAGCCCAAAGACTTTGCACTCGTCGATGAGCTAGGAATTAGCGCTGCACGCGCCAAAGCGGTAGCCGGTTTGGCGGGTGATGCCGATTGGGTCAACTATCTGGGGCACTCCAGCCCGAATCGTTGGGCCGCGCAAAACTTGCTGGATACCAGTCAGCTGGCTAGCATCAACCGCAGCGGGATTCCAGCGGTAGTCAGCCAGTGGGGCTGTTGGAATAACTATTTTGTGCTGCCCGAGCAAGACACCATGGCGCATGCGCTGATGCTGCGCAGCAATCGGCTGGCATCGGTAGTGATTGGTTCTACAAGCCTCGCCGAAGACGCGTCACACATGGCGCTGGGCACGCGCTTTTTCGATCTGGTGGAAGACGGTCGCTTGGGTGATAACGCCAATGCACCGATCAATACCCTAGGCGAAGCACTGCGCGATGCCAAGCTTGATTTGCAGCGCACCAGCCCGGCCGATATCGAATCAAACTATTCAATGACGCTGTTTGGCGATCCGGCGGCGGTGATTCGGTAGATAAATTGATCCAAGTTTGCGCATGTTGGAATTTGGCATGCGCAAACTTCACTTCAACACCGCCGGGCCAAATATTGCGGAACTGTACTATTCCATCGATCCGCTGACGCGCATTGACTTAGCCGCGATTCTGGATTTGATCGACCAGCGGCGCTATTTTGTTTTGCACGCGCCACGCCAGACCAGAAAAACCAAGTGTTTGTTGGCACTTGTTTGCCGTGTCGCTCTCGCGAGACTTGTTTACCGTGTCGCTCTCGCGAGACTTGTTTGCCATAAAAATGCGGTGTCAGCTACGCTAACTATTCAACATCAGCCCCGACATATCACCCGCCGCAAGAATGACTTTGCCTGGGCTTTTCAAGCTGGCCTGTATATCCAGCAGCGCGAAAAGTGCACTTGCGACTTCTTTATCGCGCCCGACTTCTGCCAATGCAGCGCCCACCACTTGCGGCCTAACCGCTTGCGCTTGACCTAAGCGCTGCGAGGCTTTTTTATCCGCTTCCGAATGAATGATGGCGACTTCATTTTCGCCCGCTTGACGCATGGCGGCGGTAACTTGGCGCAGGCGATTGACCACTTTGCGCTGGATCTCAGCGATCATGCCTTTATCTCGGAACGCAACTTTGCGGATGTAGGTGGAGCCCAAATTAAAGCCCCACTGCGACGAGGTGGGCGACACTTCTTCGCGCACTTTACGTGAAAGCGCATCGCGATTTTCAAGTAACACATCGAGGCGCAAATTCGAAAGCTGTTTGACCACAGCGGTGGCAACGTTGGCTTTTAACGAGCCCATAGGATCGGAGTTTTGAAACAAAAATGCTTTTGGGTTATTGACATACATTTCGAACCAAATGCCCACGCCCATCGGCGCGCCTTCTTCGGAATTAACCAACTGGTTGCGCAAATACGCTTGATGAATTTGCGTACCGACGACATAAGTTTTGCCAAAGAATGGGAATAGCAGCGCTTTCGGGCCGAAGTGCGCGATTGGGAAAAACAGCCCGGGTTCTTCAACTTGCCCGATAACTTTGCCAAAGAAGGTGTAAACGATCACCGTGCGTTCCGGCAGCACACACCAGAGCTGAAAAAAGCGCCCGAGCGCGATCAAAATCGGCGCACCGATAAACGTTAGGAACAGACCGAATGCAACGGAGATAGGAAAGCTCATGGCACGTCCTCAAATTTTAAGAATAGTTTGCGCGGCTTTCTCGCGCAGCGGCAGCGACGCATTGCGCAGATAGCTGTCAAGTGCGGCTTTGCCACCTTGCGCATGCATAGCGCTCAGCGTTTTGCCCAATTCCAACAGCGGCGCGGCCTCGGCTTCGGCGCGGTTTTCTGCAATCTGCACCGCTTGCTCGGCCATTTTGAGCTTTTGGTCCGCGTCTGCTTTGGCTTGACTGATTGAAGCCGCGACCTGGTTTTGCGTCGTGTTGATCGACGCCAGCGCTTCGTCCACATCGCCTGGCGGGTCAATATTGGTGATCAGCGCAGCATCCAAATCAATGCCATAGCGCGCCGCAGTTTTACGGCAGGAGTCTTCCATGAACGAATTTATCAAGGACAAATTACGGCGTAAGTCATTGATCGACACGCCTTCAACTGCACCTTCGTGGGTTTGCCCATGAAAGGTGGCAACCCGATCACGCAGCACGGAAATAAAATACCCAACCATGTGCGCCGCTGGGTGCGAAATGCCAAACAAATAGGCGTACAAATTACGCTCGCAGGGTTTCCAGCGAATCTGCCCAGTGATGTGCACGGTCAAATTGTCTTTGGTTACCGCTTCAATAAAGTTCTGTTTGATTTCCGGATCCCAACTGATATCAATGGTTTGGATCGTCATGTCGATTTTATAAAGCTTTTGCCACGGCCATTTGAAATACGGCCCACCCTGCACGATCACGCGAATGTTTGGGTAGACATAGCGCAGTTTTTCTTCGTCAGTAAGCAACGCACCCAACTGCGGGTCCTCAGCGGTACTGCCGTTGATGCGCTGCACCCGCCCGAACGTGGTCAATACACCGCGCTCAGTGGGGCCGATGGAATAGATGCCAAATAGCAACGTCAGTAACAGTGCCCCAGCAACGCCGAGCGCGATGCCAAAAATAGTGGTGGTTAACATCGCAAACGCCCGCCAGAAAAGTAGCGCTAAGCTAGCAGAATTTTGCTACGTCGGCAGAAATAGCTCACGCCAGCGAAGATTCTGACCAAAGTCAGTAGATCATTCTGGAGCAGGAAAGCCCAATCAAACTTGGGCGATGGATTGGGCGAATGTGACAGTCTATGTGGGAGCGCCCAGAAGTCAGGGACGTGCCAAACGAAAGCGCGTGGATAAATTAGAAATTTAGCGCAAACCGCGAGCGATGGCTTATTTCTTATTTCACCGCCAACCAACGATCAATTTTGTCTTCCAAGATTGCCAGCGGCACCGAGCCATCGCGCAACACTTCTGCGTGGAATTCGCGCACATCAAAATTCGCCCCGAGAGCTGCTTGCGCCCTAGCGCGCAGCGCTTGGATTTTCAGCTCGCCAATTTTATAAGCCAGCGCTTGCCCAGGAATCGCCATGTAGCGCTCGGCTTCTGCGGTTGCTTGGGTCAGGCTTTCGGCAGAATTATCCAGCATGTATTTGATCACCTGTTCGCGGCTCCAGCCTCGGCTATGTATGCCAGTGTCGACCACCAGGCGAATCGCGCGCCAGAGCTCATTTTGCGCGTAGCCAAAGTAATCATATGGGTCGGTGTAGACGCCTAAATCCTTGCCCAACGATTCGGCATAAAGCCCCCAACCCTCGGCAAACGCCGTTTCACCGCCGAAACGACGAAATTTTGGCAGCTCGGCCAATTCTTGCGCCAGGGCAATTTGAAAATGGTGCCCGGGAATGGCTTCGTGCAGGAATAAATCCTCTGCGTCCCAGGTTTTGCGCGTCGGTAAATCGTAGGTGTTGACGTAGAAAATTCCGGCGCGCTTGCCGTCTTCGCTCGGGCCCTGATACTGCCCGCCGGCTGCGGACTGCGCGCGATAGGCCTCCACTGGGCGTATCTCAAACGGCGCTTTCGGGATCAGGGAAAACTGCTCCGGTATTTTCAAATTGATCTTCGCCTCCAGGCCGCGATAGAAACTTAAAAGTGCCGCTTCGTCTTTGAAATTGAAACGCGGATCTTCCTGCATGAATTTAAAGAAATCTTGCAGGCTTCCGGCAAATTTGACTTGCGCCATTACGCCTCGAATTTCCTGGTGTAAACGTGCGACTTCGCACAATCCGAGCGCGTGAATTTCATCCGGCGTCATCGAAGTGGTGGTGTTTTGGCGCACGTTGTATTCATACCAAGCTTTGCCATTTGGCAACGCATCTAAGCCAGCGGTGACGCGCGTTTTTGCCAGATATTCATCCGCGATGAAACCGCGCAAACGCTGATACGCCGGCATCAGCTGACCACCGACCATGCGCGAAAATGCATCGGTTAACCGCGTTTTATCAGCAGTACTGAAATCGGCCGGGAAATTCTTAATCGGCCCCCAAAATAACGTGTCTTCAACCTTGGGCTTTATCAACGCGTCCAATTGCGGCAGCACTTTGAGCATCAGCGCGCGTGGCTGCACAACCCCATTCGCCATGCCGACGCGCATATTGGCGATCGCTTGATCCATTAAAATCGGCAAACGATTACCGCGTGCGAGCCAATGATCGTAATCTGCGACCGTTTTGAACGGCTGCGCTCCGGTGCCGGAACCGAGCTGCACCGCTGAACTCGCGATACTGCGGAATTGATTGATCGGCTGCTGCCAGTCCGGGAATTGATCGCCTTCCAACTCGTTTTCTGCCCGCCGTACAAACATTTGGTAGCTAATCAAATCTTGCCCACTCAGGCCCTCAGCCCCCAGCGCTTCAATTCGCGCCAGCCAGCGGGTGGTAAATGCCGTGCTTTCTGCGCGAAATTCCGCCGATAGCGTGTTGGGCAACAAATCGTTGTAGCGCGTATCGCCCTGATTGGTGGCACGCAGCGGGTTGCGCTTGAGCGTTTCTTCCCAAAATTCCTCATAGAGCTGGGTGAGCTGCGTGGATTTACTCAACTGCGCGGGAACTTGCGCTGCGGGTACTTTCATTTCCGTTTGGATCGGAGTGCAGCCCAAAAGTATGCTACCGAGCGCGATTGCGGATATGCGCGCGAGAAAATTTTTCGACATTTTTTAGCTCAATTCAGCGATTTTCATAACAGTCTCGCCGCAAGGCGACACGGCAAATGAGTCTCGCCACAAGGCGACACGGCAAATGAATAAAAGTTATTCCCGAACGACACTGGTTTGCGTCAGCAGCACCGAAGTCGCCATCACGCGATATTCTTTTGCGGGCATTGTGGCCGGCATCACAGCTTGAGTCACGCCAGCAGCAGCGGCATCGTCGGCTAAGTGCTTTGCCTCAGCGGCGCTCATTTTGACTTCTTCAAGCACGCCATAAACCACCGCTTCGCCCTGCGCGTCTTTCGGAATGAAAAATGCGTCGTTGCCAAACTTGACGCGCACCGCAGCGTCGCCGTCGGTCAACATCATCCAGCAGCCTTTCACTTGGCATACCGCGCCGACCCGTCCGGACAGTTTCGCAGGCGCATCGTGTTTGGTATCAAGCTGCTGCATCGCCACCGAAAGCGCCAGCGCAGCTGGTTCTGCCGGCATAGGCGCGCCATACGTTTGCGTCAATTGGGTTTTTGACCCCTCAGCAGGCTGGCCGGTCAGCGCGCCCGCAGGCTGATGCGCGCAGGCGAAAAGCGCGAAAAAAATTGGCGCGTAGAGAAAGCGTTTCATATGGTTTGGCCGGCGTGGAATGAAGCGCCCAAGTCTAGCCGGTCTGGCGCGATACGCCAGCATAACTTGCGGTCAGCCGACTCCAGTCCAAGCACGGCTGGCTATGGAGCAGCGGAGAAACCGGCTATGCTTGAATTCGGCCTTTTCCGCGCAAACAACATGACAACTTTTGTACTGATCGTCTTTCTCTGGATATTTTCCGTCTGCCTACACGAATACGCACACGCCATCGTCGCTTACAAAGGCGGTGACACATCGGTCAAAGAAAAAGGTTACTTGAGCCTCAACCCAATTAGCTATCTGGATCCGTTTACCTCGGTGCTAATTCCCACGCTGGTGCTGATTTTGGGCGGTATTGGTTTGCCTGGCGCGGCGGTTTACATCAATACCGGCGCGCTACGATCACGCGGGTGGCAAAGTGCGGTGTCGCTCGCGGGGCCGGCGATGAACCTGTTGATTTTGATCGTCATTTCGCTGCTGATTTCAGCGCTCGGGCTAAGCGGCACCTCGCTGGGTGCAGCGCTGGCGTTTTTTGCGCTGCTGCAGGCGTCGTCCGTGGTCCTCAACATGCTGCCAATCCCGGGCTTTGATGGCTTTGGTGCGATTGATCCGTATTTACCCACCGACGTACGCGTTATGGCGCGTCAATTTGCACCCATGTTGATGATAGGATTTATCGCACTGGTGTTTATCGTGCC
>JANNYO010000229.1:0-2384 GCA_031410115.1 Rhodanobacteraceae bacterium
CTGCCGTGTCGCCTGCCGGCGAGACTCATCTGCCGTGTCGCCTGCCGGCGAGACTCATCTACCGTGTCGCCCGCCGGCGAGACTCATCTGCCGTGTCGCTGATCGCGAGACTCCGCAACGCATTGCTTGCATTGTGGGCAATTGACGTGCCGCTCAAGCTTACTTCGGCTTCACCGGCTGAGAGATAAACCCTACGCGCGGCACTTGCGCTTGCTGCATCAGGGCCATGGCTTGGTAAACCTTGCCATACGGCACGGCGTCGTCGGCTGCAATCATCACGCCGGTTTTCGGTGCCTGCGCGACGATCGCGCTCACTTCTTTGAGCAAGGTAGCTTCGTCCACCTGTTTGCGCTCGCCGGTGCCCTTGGTCAGAAACATCAAACCGGCCTTATCGACGCTCACCACCAGCGGCTCGTCTTTTTGATCCACTGGCCTTGCCGCACTTTGCGGTAAATCAATATCCACGCCCAAGTTCATCAGCGGTGCGGTCACCATAAAAATAATCAGCAGCACCAGCATCACGTCAATGTAGGGCACCACATTGATTTCACTGACAATTTTTCGACGCTTTCGGATTCTAGCCATGGTGATTAGTGGCCGTGATCTTCAATATTGGCTTGGCGCTGCAAGATCGAGGAAAACTCATCTTGAAACGTGTCGTAGCGGGTTTCGATGCGCTCAACTTGATTGGAAAAGCGATTGTAGAAAATTACTGCCGGAATTGCGGCAAATAGGCCCATCGCGGTGGCGATCAGCGCTTCAGAAATACCCGGAGCCACCATCGCGATGGTGGCAGAGCCCACTTTGCTCAAGCCCTGAAAGGAAATCAAAATTCCCCACACGGTGCCAAACAAACCCACATACGGGCTGATTGAGCCGATCGTTGCCAGGGTATTTAAATGCGCTTCTAAACGATCCACTTCGCGCGTCAAATGCACGCGCATAGCGCGCTGGCTGCCTTCGAGCATGATGCGCGGATCAATCGATTTGCGCGAGCGCAGGCGCGCGAATTCGCGAAAACCCGCTTCAAATAGTCCAGCTAAACCGGAGGGCGGGCCGCTGGCGGATACTTCTTTGAACAGCTGCGCCAAATCCGCGCCTGACCAAAAGCGTTCCTCGAAGGCCTGGGCTTCTGCAACCGCCGCACCCAGCACCGCTTTTTTGCGAAATATCATCCACCACGACCAAAGCGATGCGCCCAGTAATAGCGCCATCACCAGCATCACCGGGTAGCTGGCGTGCAGGAGTAATTCTATAAAGTTGATCTCATTATTCATTTATTAGCTTCCGTACTATTGAATTGGCTTCGCAACTAATCTGCTTGCAGCCGATTGCGACGTTAACAGTTCATGGTTGTTCGGGCGTTTGTTCAAGCTCAAACAGCGCGTAAAGTTCATTGGGTATACGACTGGGTGCAAAAGAATCGGCTTTCACGCAAGCAAGTTCCACATGCGCGCGGCATAAAATTTCATCGCCGCGTTTCAAAATTTGCAATACGCTGAGTGATGCACGGCCCAAACCATCGGGCGCAAGCCACACTTCACAGGCGTCGTCCATACGAGCGGGCTTTAGATATTGCATATTCACGCCGCGCAGCACAAACACCACGCCGTGGAGTTTCGCTAATTCGGTCTGAACCACGCCTTTGTCGCGCAGCCATTCGGTGCGCGCGCGCTCGAAAAACTTCAAATAGTTGCTGTGATAGACCACGCCACCAGCGTCGGTGTCTTCCCAATAGATTTGAATCGGCCAGCGAAAGCGCGGCTGGGTAATGTTGGGGACGGCGACGTGGGTCATGCGCCTTCCCCTAGATTCGTATCAAACAAATCCAAAACCGGCGCCGGTTTTGGCGGGCGCAGACCTAAATGTAAATAGGCTTTGCGCGTCGCTACCCGCCCACGCGCGGTGCGCGCTAAAAAGCCCTGTTGGATCAGATACGGCTCGATCACATCTTCAATCGTGCCGCGTTCTTCGCTCAAGGCCGCTGCCATGCTGTCGACACCCACCGGGCCGCCGTCAAAGTTTTCAATAATGATGCGCAGCAAGCGGTGATCGAGCAAATCAAAGCCCTCGGCGTCAATATTGAGCATGCGCATTGCGCCGCTCGCGACGTCAAGCGTAATCACGCCATCCGCTTTCACTTGGGCAAAATCGCGCGCCCGGCGCAGCAGGCGGTTGGCGATTCGCGGCGTACCGCGCGAGCGCCGAGCGATTTCAACCGCGCCTTGGGCGTCGCACGGGATGTTCAGAATTTTCGAAGAGCGCGTCACGATCTGGGTCAACTCTTCAACGTTGTAAAACTCAAGCCGCTGCACAATGCCAAAGCGATCCCGCAGCGGGCTGGTCAAAAGCCCGGCGCGGGTGGTGGCGCCGATCAGGGTAAA
>JANNYO010000230.1:0-6527 GCA_031410115.1 Rhodanobacteraceae bacterium
AGGCCTTCGCCGACCGCGCCACCGCTGAGCGTGCGTTCGCGCTGCGTTTGCCGGATCTGGTGCTGATTGACGTAGGGCTAGGCGATGAACCCGAGGGTGGTTTTGATCTCTGCCGGGGCCTGCGCAGCCGATCATCGACACTGCCGATCGTGTTTTTAAGCGCGCGCGACACCGATTTCGACATTATCAGCGGCCTGCGTCTGGGCGCAGACGACTACTTAAGTAAAGACGTCAGCCTGCAACAGCTGCTCGCACGTATCGTCACGCTGTTTCGCCGCGTCGAAGCGCTGCGCCAGCCGATTGGTCAGGAGGAAGTTTTGGAACACGGCAAGCTGCGCTTAGAAAGCGAGCGCATGCGGGTAATGTGGGGTGGGGTGGAAGTCGAGCTCACCGTGACCGAATTTTGGATCGTGCACGCCCTCGCCCGCTACCCAGGCCACGTTAAAAACCGCGATCAGCTGATGAGCGCGGCGCAAGTTGTCGTCGACGAAGCCACGATTACCTCGCACATCAAGCGCATCCGCAAAAAATTTATTTTCGTCGACGCCGAGTTTGACGCCATTGATACCCAACACGGGGTGGGCTATCGGTGGCGGGTGTGAGGTTGATTTGCGCTAAAGCGTCGCCAAATACTGCGCACCACCCAAAGCCTGCATTTGCCGCACGGCCCAGGCGGCGCGCCGATGCATCGCCGAACTTGGTTTAGCCGCGTTTAAGCGGTGCGGGTTTGGCAAACTGGCGGCCAGAAGTGCGGCTTGGTAAGGTGACAAACGCGCCGGCGCGGTATTGAACGCGCGCTTGGCACCGGCGCAGGCGCCAAAGGTTGCATCACCAAATTCAACGACGTTTAAATAGACCTCCAAGGTGCGGCGTTTTGACCACAGCAGTTCGATCAGGCCGGTGAAATACGCCTCAAAACCTTTTCGCACATAGCTGCGCCCCTGCCAGAGAAACAAATTTTTCGCCACCTGCTGAGTCAAAGTGCTGGCACCGCGCTGGCGGCCTTTGGCGTGCACTGCTTTCGCAAGTTCCGTGAAATCGAAACCATGGTGCACGTTAAAGCGCTGATCTTCCGATGCAATCACCGCCATTGGCACGTTCGGTCCTAAATTTGCCAGAGTCAGCCAACAGCTTTGCGCCTTGAACGTTTGACCAGCAGCCGCAGCTTCGATTGCACGCGCGATGCGGATCGCGCTGGTCGGCGGGTTTATCCAGCGCAGCAGCAGCACAGACAATGTGCTCAGCACGATAAAGCTTATGCCGGAAATCTTGATCACACGCCAAAGCTTTGACCAAAAGCGGCTGCCCGCTTTGGTATTTCCCGTTTTGGCATTTGCTGCCGGCTTTTTTCCGGTCGCTTTCACTGGTTTGCCGTGTCGCCTAATCGGCGAGTCTGGTCGCGCACGAAAGTATGTAGCACTAAGGCGTGAGCAAATGCTGGCGTAAAAATGCTGCCACCGCCAGCCGCATACGATCCAGATTGACTTTTTTCTTAAAGCCATGACCTTCATCGTTTGCCGTCATGCTCCACACTGGTTGCGCGTTTGCACGCACCGCAGCGATGATCTGGATCGCTTCAGACGCAGGTACGCGTGGGTCGTTTGCGCCTTGAATCACCATCAATGGCACCTGTATTTTTTCCGCATTTTTCAGCGGCGAAATGTGCTGAAAAAATTTCTGCACCGCCGGCACGCGCTCATCACCATATTCCGCGCGGCGCAAATCCCGCCGATAATTGGCCGTATTTTGCAAAAACGTCGTCAAATCACTGATGCCGACGATGTCCACGCCGCAGGCCAATCGATCCGAATAGCGCGTCAACCCGGCTAAGGTGATAAACCCGCCGTATGAGCCGCCCATGAGCGCGATTTTTTTCGCATCGAACTCCGGCTGGGTCGCGATCCAATCCAATAGTGCGCCGAGATCCGTAAGCGCGTCATCGCGTTTCACGCCATCATCCATCGCGGTAAACACACGGCCATAGCCGGTTGAGCCGCGCAGATTCGGCGTAATCACCGTAACGTGCAGTTCGCGCACCAGATATTGAATCCAGGCATCAAACCCAGGCCGGGCTTGGGATTCTGGGCCACCGTGGATAAGTACCAACACCGGATGTTTACCGACCCGGTGCGGGCGGTAGGCAAAAGCCTGGATGTTGTAGCGGGTAATGCCGGTGCCGCCGATGAACTGGATACGCTCAGGCACAATCAGGCTGCCAGCGCTCATGCCGCCAAGTTCATGCTCTGTCCACGCGGTGACTTTGCCGCTTGCGCTATCAAGTTCAAACGCGTTGCCGGGATTTTGCGCGCCACTCAAGCTCATCAGTACGCGATTTTCCTTCGGGTGAAATTGCACACCGGTGATGACGCCGGGCTTTGCCGATGCGCGCGCGATCGGCTCACTCGCCACACTTAAATGATTCGGCTTGGTCAAGTCGCGCAATTGATAGACCTGCACTTCGCTGGAACCCTCAACATTCACGTTCAACGCAACCTGGCTGGCATCGGCGTTCAAGCTAAATTCTTCAACGTCGCCGCTCAGGTAGGGGCTAATTTGCCCATGCGCTTTGCTGGCGAAGTCATAGCGCCAGAGCTGCAAATAGTCGTGGCCGGCATCGCTCAAATAAAACACCGACTGACCATCGGGCGCATAGCGCGCAGCGCTTGCGGCAATGCCTTTAGCCGCGCCCAGGGCTAAACGCTTGCCGGTTTTTAAATTCAACTCAATCAAATTTGAATCGAGAATCGAGGCGTAATTTTGCAGCAATAGTTTGTCAGCGTTGCGCGAAATATCCATCACATACCACGTGCCGCGCGCAGGATCCGGTGCGGTGAAAACGGTTTTGGTTTCGCCGGGCTTACGCGTGTCGCCCATTCTGATCTGATATTTCCCGCTGGCATCGGTACGCGTGTAGGCAAACTGAAAGCCATCCGGCGCATACGCCGGTTTTTCATTGCGGGTTGCCGCACCTTCAGTCAACAGCGCCGATTCATTGATCAGTAAATTATGAAAATACAGCTGAAATTGCTCATCGCCGCCGGAATCACGCGCATAAATCATCGCCGGTGCGGCGGTGTTGTGGTTGGTGATCGCGGTTAAAATCGGTTCGGCGGCGAACGTCAATTGCGTGCGTGCGCCCATCGGGGTGCGCACGGCGTGCAGCTGCTGGCTATCCGCAAAACGCGTGCCAATTAGCGGGCCATCACCGTGCGGCAACCAGCCAAACACCGTGCCGACGCGCGCCTCCAGATACGGCCGCAGTATCGCAGCGTCGCTCGGCAAAACCGCGGGCACATCTTCCAGCTTCAGCGCGCCCTCAACGCGCCGCATAATTTCCGCAGCGCCAAGCGCACTAGCGAAAACACCGAGCACCGCTGCACCTGCAACAGACCGAAATAAGGCCAAAGCTTTCATGGTTATAGGTTCCATCCAAATTCGCCCAGTTTAAGCAATTGCCGGGTGTTTGCGGTGCAAGGCACTTGTTTTTCCGTGTCGCCTTGCGGCGAGACTTGCGCGATGTTGTTCACTTATATTTGACGAAAACTATTGAGAATCTGGCCTCAGTTTTTTCACGGAAGTTTAATGGCAATTCTAAAAACACCGGTGCTGCTCGTGGTCGACGATGAACCACTGGTGCTCAACAGTCTTGAGCGTCTTTTTGAAGACGATTTCGATGTGTTGAAAGCGGAAAACGGTGCTGCGGCAATTAAGTTGCTGCAAGCGCATGCGGTCGATGTGCTGATCAGTGATCAGCGCATGCCCGGCATGACCGGCGTAGAACTACTCGAGCGCGCGAAAAATGTTTCGCCCGCAACCATGCGGATCTTGCTTACTGGTTACGCCGATTTAGACGCAGCGCGCGCCGCCGTCAACTCCGGCGAGGTGTTTCGCTATTTGACCAAACCTTGGAGCAACGCGGTATTGCGCGAGACCGTCAAAGCCGGTTTGAACGCGGCGCGCGCATCGAGCGCAGAAATCGCACTGCTAAAAACCACGCTTGCAGTTGAGCAAGCGACCGGTTCGATTTTGATTCTTGATGCCGATTTGACCGCCGCTCGGGCAATGCACAATGCGATTGGGCCGGGTTATCAAATTCATCTTGCGCATGATTTGGAAACCGCGGCGCGGGTGCTGGAAAGCGACCCGCACGTTTGGCTGATGATCTCGGAAGTGCGGATTAAAGGTGAGGAAATTGCCGAATTTTTATCGGTACTCAAGTCGGTGAACCCGGCGCTCATTTCGGTCGTTGCAACCTCGATTCAGGACGCGGCAGTCGTAATTCGCCTGATTAACGAAGGGCAAATCATGCGTTTTCTCGGTAAGCCCATTGACGTGCCGCGCGTGCAAAACACCATCGCGATGGCGCAAACACGTCACTCGCAATTGAAACGCTCCGGCGGCATTCGCCAACGCTACAGCGTGGAATCCTCAGCGACGATTCGCGCTTTGCGAGAAACAATACCGCCAATTGCTGCGGCGCAGATATCACGTGTGGAAACTGGGTCGCGTTTGGCATCTATTCGCGCCGCAGCAGCACCGGTAAATTCAGCTGCAACTGCGCCTGCGAAAGCGGCGCACGACACCAGCTCAGTTAGCCTGTTACGCCGAGTATTTTCACTGTTTTCTCGATAGCGTTACGGGGCGCTGCGATGGCTGATACCGACTACGACACCGCGCCAAAAACACCCGGCGTGCGCGCTAAGAAACTGGCGCAACTTTTGCCATTTGCCCTGCTCGTATTGTTAGCGCTGGGTGGCGCGCTGACCGCGCACCGCTTTGCCAGCACGTTGGAGCAATCCCAGGCCGAGGCGCAAACGCGCCGCTTGAATGACTTCGCGAACGCAGACCGCGACGCTGTGCAAGGCTCACTGCGCGCGTTGGAGGAATCTTTAGGCGGTTTGAGCGCGTATGTGGGCAGCGCGCAAGTGATTGACACCACCAGCTTTGATGCCATGGCGAATGACATTTTGCGACGCAACCCTGCGGTGCGCGCGGTCGGCTTCGCACAGCGCACGGTGCGGACAAACGCCCAGGCCGGCGCGCCTTTACAGCGTGCGCAAATGGCGCTCAGTAGTGAACTAATTTCGCAGCGCAACAGCCTAGGCGAACGGGTGCCCGTGGCGCCGCGCGATCAGTATTTGCCGATAGCGCGCATCGTGGCGATCGAGTCAGATCGCTTTGCATATGAGGAATTACTGGGCTTAGACCTATTGAGCGACGTCGATTTGGCCAACACACTCGCGAGTGCGAATCAATCGGTCAGTTATCAAAGTTTGCTGCCTGGTCGCGCATTGATTGCGTTTGCGAAGCGCGCAACCAGCGACGGCAAATCAAATGTGATTGAAAGTACGCTGTTCGCCGAAGTTGAAATCGCCAGCCTGTTGCGCAATCTGGATAGCAGCTCAGCGAATGGCAACACCAGCTCGCAGCCTGAGGCACAGTCTCGCCGAACAGGCGACACGGCAGATGAGTCTCGCCGAACAGGCGACACGGCAGATGAGTCTCGCCGAACAGGCGACACGGCAGATAAGTCTCGCCGAACAGGCGACACGGCAGATGAGTCTCGCCGAACAGGCGACACGGCAGATGAGTCTCGCAATCGTTTTTCCCAGGTGCGCGTTTTTGACAGCACTGACCGCTCCGGATTGCGACTGCTCTTCCCCGCAGCAACGGCGAACTTAGCACCGCCGGACGCAAGCACAGCGGCGATCGCGCGGCTCGAACGCAGCCCAGTGGTCACTAACAGCTTTGCCGTGCTGGGCCGAACGTTTCGGGTTGAAACGACGCCACTCGCTGCATTTTTTGGCGTGAGCGGCACTGCCAGCCCGACGCTTTCAACCCCAACACTGGTGCGTTTTGGCGGCATTGGGCTTTCGCTCTTGGGTGTACTGCTTGCGTTTAACCTGATCACCCGCAATGCGCGGATCGCCAAATTGGTCGATATTCGCGGGCAAGAGTTAACGGTTGCGTATGAACAAGTGCGCGACTCCGAACTGATGTCAATGCAGTCGGAAAAAATGTCGTCGCTCGGGCAAATGGTGGCGGGCGTTGCACACGAAATCAACACGCCGCTTGCCTATGTCACTAGCAACATCGAGCTGTTGCAGGACCGCTTGGAAAAATTTAGCCAAGTTGCCAGTGCGCAACAAGAATTGCTCGTACAGCTGCATCAGTGGGCGAGCAAAACCAACGTAGAACGCAATCAATGGTACAGCGATGCGCTGCAGCAAGAGCAGGCAGTGGGCCGTTTGCGCGAACGCACGCTCGGTAAGTCCGGTGCGCTCATTGATGAAACCATGGAAGGCCTGGTACGGGTGCGCGACTTGGTCAGCACACTGAAAGACTTTTCGCGCGTGGATCGCGTCGCAGTCGACGATGTGGACATTCACCAATGCATCGAAAGCACGCTGAAAATTGCGCACAACGTGGTCAAGCACAGCGCCAACATCGTGCGCGACTATGGCGTGCTGCCGCATGTGCGGTGCAATCCATCGCAAATTAATCAGGTGCTGCTCAATTTGATTTCT
>JANNYO010000231.1:0-5275 GCA_031410115.1 Rhodanobacteraceae bacterium
AAAAATTGATAATTCTGCGAAAAACGTCGCGGTTACGCCGATACCTGCTGCACCTGCGCGGGTCACGCCAACGCCAACCGAGTCTTCGCTTGCGAACACGGCAGATGAATCTGCGCCAATTAAGCGGGTCGCGACGCCTGACACTGGCGGCAGTCAGCGCACGCTGGCTGAAGCAGCACATGCGCCAAAAGGCACGACCGCGCAGAACAACACATCGAATGAACGATTCGACTCGCCTACAGCCACGACTGCGCCTGCGGTCCAGCGCTATGACGGACAAGTTCGCTCTGGCCAACAGCTCTATGCGAAAGGCCGGGATCTGATTATCACCGGGGTCGCCGGTGCCAGCTCAGAAGTGATCTCTGACGGCAGCATCCACGTTTACGGACGCCTGATGGGCAAAGTAATTGCGGGCGCATCCGGCAACCGCGATGCGCGGATTTATTGCCTCGCTTTTGGTGCGGAATTAGTCTCAATTGCGGGCATTTTTCGCGTTTTTGAGTCAATCCCTCGGGATTTGGCCGGTAAATCCGTGCAAATTTGGCTTGATGGCGACAAACTCCGCTTCGATACACTGAATTAGATTGAATGCCGCAGGAGCTCAACAGCGCGGCAAAAAATGCGGCAAAAAATTGCCCAAATCAACGATGTAAATGTGCAAGTAGTGTTGTAATTTGGAGAAAGACTTGGCTGAAATTATTGTAGTGACCTCGGGTAAAGGCGGCGTGGGTAAAACCACCACCAGCGCCTCCATCGCCTGTGGTTTTGCCCGCTTGGGAAAACGCGTTGCGGTGGTCGATTTTGATATTGGCCTGCGTAATTTGGATCTCATCATGGGCTGCGAACGGCGCGTCGTTTACGACTTCGTAAACGTTATCAACGGCGATTGCGGGCTAAAACAGGCGCTAATTAAAGACAAACGCTTTGATAACTTAGCCATTTTGGCGGCCAGCCAAACACGTGATAAAGATGCGCTTACGGTTGATGGCGTCGAACGCGTTTTGAATGATTTGAAGGCTGACTTTGATATCGTGCTGTGCGATTCACCCGCTGGCATTGAACATGGCGCACATATGGCGATGTATTTTGCTGACCGTGCAGTGGTTGTGGTCAACCCTGAAGTATCCAGCGTGCGCGATTCGGATCGAGTGCTGGGCTTGATGGCCAGCAAAAGCAAACGCGCGGAGCTAGGCTTGGGCAAAATTGCTGAGCATTTATTGCTGACACGCTATTCGCCCGATCGTGTCGAACGCGGAGAGATGCTGAGCGTCAAAGACGTTGAAGATATTTTGGGCCTAAAAGTGATTGGCGTAATCCCGGAATCGCCAGATGTTTTGCAAGCATCAAACCAGGGTACTCCTGTGATTTTGGACGACAGTTCCGAAGCGGGCATGGCCTACGACGACGCGGTGCGCCGAATTTTAGGTGAAACGCGTCCGTATCGATTTTTAGAGCCGAAGAAAAAAGGCTTTTTACAGCGCATTTTTGGAGGTTAAGCCATGGGCCTGTTCGATTTTTTCAAAAGCCGCCCGAAAGGCACCGCCAACCTAGCGCGTGAACGCCTGACCATTTTAGTAGCACAAGAGCGATCCAGCCGAGGCGCCCCAGACTATTTGCCCCTGCTGAAAAAAGAGCTATTAGAAGTCATTCGCAAATACGTCAACGTCGACAGCGATGCGGTCAGTGTGAAAATGCAAAAAGATGGCAATCAAGACATTTTCGAGCTGTCGGTGACTCTGCCGGATAAGGCTTAGGCAGATAAGTCTCGCCTACAGGCGGTACGGCAGATAAGTCTTGGCTACAGGCGATACGGCGGAAACACAGTATCGCGCACGATCCTCCGTTTTATGCCCGATAGACCCAGTATTTCATCGCAAAATAGTTGATGAAGGCAATTACGATTTCAAGTGGGAATTTCATCAGTACCGCTGTTTGTGCACCAAAAGGTACACGCACCAGCTCAAGTATCAGCGCGCCGGACACCGTCGCAAGACTCCAAAGTAGTAGAAAGCGCCAAAGTTGTGACGGTGTTTTTTGCGTTTGGGCGCTGGTAAAGGTGAGCTTGCGCTGTAGATAGAAACTGATTGGAATCGCCAAAGCGCGCGAGGCAAAGTTACTCACACTTGCGCTGTTCCAAAGATGCACCAACAAATAAAACATGAGCCAATCACAGCAAAAAACCAGCGTCCCGGTCAGAATAAAACGCAGTGGCTGTGGCAAATCGCTCAATCTTAAATTGTTTAGACGCATTGACGGCTATGCCATTTCGCCAAGCACGGGAGTGTTTGCGTCAATTGCACTGGGGCGAACAAATAGGCGGATGCTGCCGCTGCTAAATTGGCGTAAGAATTTTTTCGCATGACTAAAAGACTGCGCAGCTCAGGCCAAAATTCGCTGCGCTTTCAAAATCCCGGCGACCAGCGCATCAACTTCGGCCTCGGTATTGTAAAACGCCAAGGACGCGCGCGCGGTTGCGTTGACGCCTAATCGGCGCATCAACGGATGCGCGCAATGCTGACCGGAGCGAATCGCAATGCCGTCTTGGTCGAGCAGCATCGCCAGATCGTGCGCATGCGCGTTTGCCACAGTGAAGGAAAACACCGGCGCGCGCGCGTCGCTATTATTAGGCCCAAGCAAACGCAGGCCAGATATACCTAGTAATTTCGCCTGCGTGTAGCGCGCCAGCGCAAATTCACGCGCGCAAACTTCAACTAAACTCAAAGCCATCAGCGATTCAATCGCCGCACCCAAGCCAATAACACCGGCGATATTTGGTGTGCCGGCCTCAAATTTGTTGGGCAAGCCGTTATACGTTGTGCCGCTGAAACTAACACTTTCAATCATTTCACCACCGCCTAAAAACGGCGGCATGGCTTCTAACAAACTTCGTCTACCCCACAGCACGCCCGTGCCGGTGGGGCCGAATACTTTATGCCCAGTAAAGACATAAAAATCGCAGCCGACGGCCTGCACATCGACCACGAGATGTGGCGCCGCTTGACTACCATCAATCAAGGTTTTAATGCCGCGTGCCGTCGCCATCGCGCATAGTTCTTTAACCGGGTTAATCGTGCCCAGCGCATTTGAAATATGCGTGAACGCAAACAGCTTGACCTCAGCGGTCAACATACGCTCTGCCGCCTCTAAATCAAGCTGGCCATCATCCGAAATCGGCACCACGCGCAGTGTTGCACCAACGCGTTCGCACAACATTTGCCAGGGCACAATATTGGCATGATGCTCAAGCTCGGTCAGCAAAATCACATCGCCAGCGGTGATGAACTTTTGCCCAAAACTATGTGCGACAAGATTGATCGCCTCGGTGGTGCCACGGGTAAAAATGACTTCGGCGCGATCTGGCGCGTTGATTAGCTTCTTAACTGCATCCCGCGCCGCTTCAAATGCAACCGTAGCTTCTTCGCCCAGCGTGTGCACCGAGCGAAACACGTTCGCGCTGTATTCGCGGTAATAGCGATCACTCGCTAAAATCGCTGATTCAAATTTTTGGGCGGTGTTCGCGGAGTCTAAATAAATCAAAGGCTTGCCGTTGACTATGCGCTTAAGCCCAGGAAACTGGGCGCGAATTGCGTCGATATTCATTGCACAATTCCAGTATCAGCAGGTAGAACTTCGGTAGGAAGCTTTGTTCGCAAAATTTGTACGAGTTTGGCGCGCAGCGCAACATCGCTGATGACATCCAATAGTTCTTGGCAAAAAGCGACGGTCAAAATTTGCCTTGCTTGCGCAGCGTCTATGCCGCGTGTGCGCAAATAAAACAGTGCATTGTCATCAAGTTGACCGACGGTTGCGCCGTGGCTGCACTTGACGTCTTCCGCGTGAATTTCAAGCTCCGGTTTAGCGTCTATTTCAGCCGCTTCACTCAGTAGCAGGTTATTGGTTCGTAGCTGTGCATCCGTGCCGTCTGCACCCTTAGCGACATAAATTCGACCATTGAAAACCGAGCGCGAGCGCGCATCGGCAACGGCTTTTACGCGGGTGACAGAGGAGGTGTTTGGCACCAAGTGATTCAGCACTAACTGCGTGTCGCAGTGTTGCCGACCGCCGAGCACACTCAAACTCAATACTTCGGCGTGCGCAGTTGAACCAGCGAGCGATACATGCAGCTCGTGCCGTGCCAGCTGCGCGCCAAAGTTAATGTCGATCACCTGTACGTTCGCGCCGGCCGCGAGGGTGATTTCAGTGCGTTCAATCAGGCTTGCTGACATCGACGTTTGCTGTACCCGGATGAGCGTCAGGCGGGCATTTTCGCCGAGTTTAATTTGCGTCAAATAGTTGGCAAAGCTCGCTTCAGATTCGCCACAGTGATGCCAAATTAAGTGTGCGGTGCAATCAGGTGCAACTTTAAACACATGCGATTGCTGCACCAAAGCATGGGCTGCATTTGGGCTAAGGCAAAAATAGGACGCTGCATCCAGTCGCGCGCCAAAGCCCGGCGCGCGCGCGGCGAGTTGCGCAAAAACACCCGTTGAATCATCGATTTGCGCGCCGTTTGGCACCGGAACCTGAGCCGCTCCAGCCAATGCATGCGTCTCGTTGATTTCCAGCGCCAAAGTGCCGGGACTGAGTTGAGTCGCAGCCGCATCCAGCGCGCGCAATGGCGTGTACTTCCAGCTTTCCGTTTTGCTGGTTGGCAATTTTACCGCGTCACCGGCGCCAAGTTTCTGCAACAGCATTAGGCTAGCTCCGCCAACTTGCGCTCTTTAATCCAGGCGTAGCCCTGCTCCTCTAATTTTAGCGCCAAATCTTTATCACCACTTTGCACGATTTTGCCGTCGCTTAATACGTGGACAAAGTCCGGCACCAAATAGTCGAGCAAACGCTGATAGTGGGTAATCACCACAAAAGCACGCTCAGGCGTACGCAGCGTGTTGACGCCTTCGGCGACCATTTTGAGTGCGTCGATATCCAAGCCCGAATCGGTTTCGTCTAGTACCGCAAGTTTGGGCTCAAGCAGCGCCATCTGAAATATCTCGTTGCGCTTTTTTTCACCGCCAGAAAAGCCAACGTTGACGGCGCGCTGTAGTAAGTCATCTTTGACGTGCAGTACTTTTAACTTTTCCCGCACCAGCTGCAAAAATGCGCGCGAGTCCACCTCCGGTTCACCTCGATATTTGCGCTGCGCGTTTAAAGCGGCGCGTAAAAAATAGGTGTTGTTGACGCCGGGGATTTCCACCGGATACTGAAACGCCAGAAACAAGCCTTCGCCAGCGCGCTCGTTTGCGGCAAGGGCAAGCATATCTTTGCCGTTAAAGTG
>JANNYO010000232.1:0-9212 GCA_031410115.1 Rhodanobacteraceae bacterium
GGCGACACGGAAGATAATTCTCGCCGACGAGGCGACACGGAAGATAACTCTCGCCGACTAGGCGACACGGAAGATAACTCTCGCCGACTAGGCAACACGGCATGAGATTCTAACGTTCGGATGGTGATTTCGTCGTCACCACGCGACTGACCCAGCGCCGCTGCCATCCGCTGGCTTGGGTCGGCGCGTGCACCAAAAACAGCTGCTCGGTACATACATATGGGCAATCACTGACATTTATGCGCTTGAGCTGGGGGTCAAGCTCGGCAAAATCGGGCAAGTAGGCCAGCGCCAAGCCACTTTTTACTAACCCGAGCAAAACCTGCAAATCATCCACCCAATAGCGAATGCGGCGCGGTAATTGGTCATCGCGCCAGCCATCGGAATGCGCGCCGCGCGCCACGCCGCACAGCAACGATCGTGGTGGGCAGGCAAAATCGTACTGCAAAAGTTGTGCTGTTGTTGCCACTGCCGCACCCGCATGCGCCGCCAACGGGTGTTTAATGCCAGCGGTTAGATGCATCGTCATTGCCCCCAGGGCGTCGCTTTGCCAGTGCGCTTGCCAGTGTTTGTTGCTGTGTTGGGCGTGCGCGGTTACGCAGGCAAAATCAACCTCACCGTTCGCCAATGCCGCCAGTGCCTGATCTTCAAACATCGGCTTAAGCGTCATCGCGCTGTCGGGGAAGTCCGCAATTAAGCCGCAGCAAAAGGCTTCCGCAAAGCGCCACAGCAGCATCGCCGGTGCCGCAATGCGGCAGTGCACGCGCGCATCCACGCCACTCATTTCGCTGCGTGTTTGTTCGGCGAAACTCAGTAGCTGCAGCGCGCGCGGCAACAAGGCGTTACCGGCCCGATTCAACGCGAGCTGTTTTGCGCTGCGATCAAACAGGGGCACATTTAAACTCGCCTCCAGCCGCCGAATCGCCTTAGACAGTGCTGAGGCGGTTTGATTGAGCTCCAAGCCCGCCGCGTTCAGCGAACGGGTGCGCGCGGCGGTGGTGAATACCCGTAAGTCGTCTAGATCCATCGCTTTAGCCGCTCCAATAAAGTCGTGCCTGGACATTATATTCAACTAATCGTTGATTTACTGGACAATAATTTCGGCGCAAGCTGTGTCGATTAAATTTGAAAGGAAATAGCGTGATTAACCAACAGTGGCTTTATCGCAGCGCGCCCAATGCTGACCCGTCCGGCTTAGTCGGCCCTTTGAACTACGAATTGCTGCGCATGCCGATCGCGGAAAATTTAAACGAGGGCGAAGTTTTGATTGCCGCACGCTTTATCAGTGTCGATCCGTACATGCGCATCAATCAATCGAACAAAAACACCTGGACCGCGCCGCACCCGCTCAACGCCGTGCAGGGTGCCGCCGTAGTCGCCCAAGTGCTGCACTCGAATGCCGACGGTTACGCCACCGGCGATTGGGTGCTGAGCTACAGCGGCTGGCAAACCCACGCTAAAGTTCATGTTAGCGCACTAACGAAAATTGACCCGGACATTGCGCCTGTTAGTACCGCACTTGGGGTGTTGGGTATGCCGGGCCGCACCGCGTGGTTTGGCCTTATGGAAGCCGGGCAGCCGCGTGCCGGGGAAGTTGTGGCGGTTTCGGGTGCTGCAGGAGCGGTCGGGTCTTTGGTGGTGCAGTTTGCCAAAATGCAGGGCGCAAAAGTCCTGGCGATAGCCGGTTCAGACGCCAAATGCGCTTGGCTGAAAGATCGCTTGAGCGCTGATTTTGTCTTGAATTACAAAAATTATGCCGATAGCGCAGCCATGTCAGTGGCGATCCAGGCGCTGGTCGGCGGCGTAGACGTTTATTTCGACAACGTCGGTGGTCGGGTCAGCGATGCGATCTTGCCATTGATCAATCGCCGCGCCCGGATCGTGATTTGTGGCCAGATGAGCCAGTACTCAACCGGCCTGGATACGCCAGAATTGGGGCCGCGCTTCCTACACCATGTTTTGTATCAGCGCGCCACCATTCAAGGTATTTTGGCGCGCGATTTCACCCACCGTATGGACGAGATGACGCGCATCGTTGCACCCATGGTGTACAGCGGAAAAATTGTGTTTGAGCAAACCATCATCGATGGATTCGAGCGCTTGCCAGCAGCATTGAATCAGCTGTTCACCGGTAGCCAAACCGGTAAATTATTGGTCCGCGTCACGCCGAGCGGCGAAAATGAAAGCAGGACGAACTAAGTATGCGACTGAACTGCCGTGTCGCCTGTACGGCCAGACTTGTTAACTTCTTAGCGTTATTGCTGTTAAGCCTGGCGTACTCAAATCTAAGCTATGCGGCTGCCACCTCAAATCTTTCGGCCTCGCAATCGCCTAGCTTTGGCACCCACGGCATGGTGCTTTTCGGCGGGCGTGATGGCCTATTTTTGTCGCATCTGCCGATGTTTCATGCGCCGCATGATCATCAAGTGCTGCTGGAAATAGAACTAAGCGATGCCGCGCTCGATCAAACATTGCGCGCCACGTTGGAAGCAAGGCCTGGGCTGTGGACGATAAACCCCGAGCCCTTTGCCTTGACTGATTTATGGAAAAAAGAACAGCCGCTCAAGGCGTTCAGTGCCGAGTTGTTTGAGGGCCATTTTGAGCGCGGCGGCACCGTGCGATTTAAGGCGGTGCAAATCAGGATTCGCCGCGTTGTTTTGCACGCAAAGTTGAAACCGCTGCCGCGCACTAAATCATCGGTCGGTTATCAAATCGTGCGGCATGGTAGCAGCGCGTTTTTAGTCAAGCGCCTCAATATGCGGCCAGACTTTGATCACATTGTGCGCCTGAATGGTTTGTCCGATCGGATGCCCGATGGCCTGCGAGTTAAAGTGATCATTTCTAGCATTGCGCAGCCCTCAAACGCCGCACTTGCAGCTGCAATGGCGCAGGTAAATGTACCGGCGCAATTGGCGCAAACGATCTATTTTGATACCGCTGATCTCAGGTGAGGCGGGGGTGCCGGATTTTCCGTATTCGTTAGGCACCAGCCTAAAATATCCTACCGACGCGCAAACGCATAAGCCGGTAATTGCTCAGGCGAGATTCGAATCGCCGCACCGGTCGGGCAGGCGCGCACGCACGACGCGCCACCTTTGATGTCTTTGCACATATCGCACTTCACCGCTTTTTTCGCGTGCGCATCCGGGTCGTACGGCGATTCGCCGGGGCCGTCGCCGAGGCCGAAAAGCAGCCAGCTGAGCAGGCCCGGTTTCTTCTTTGGCTTGGCCGCCATATGGATCACGCCGTACGGGCAGTTGCGTTCGCAGTTGCCGCAGCCGATGCAGTTGTCGGCGATATAGACCTCGCCGTTGGGCGAGCGGTGGATTGCATCGGCCGGGCAATCTTTCATGCAGTGCGGATGTTCGCAGTGGCGGCAGCTGGTCGGCACGTGCACATTGGCGAAGGTCGGCCCGGCTTCGCGATCTAATCTTGAGGTGCCGCCGTGGGTTTCCGCGCAGGCTTTTTCGCAGTTGTCGCAGCGCACGCACAGGGCTTCGTCGATCAGCAAAATATCGGTGGCTTCACCAGCGCCTTGGCCGACCAAAAACGAGATCACGTCGCCAGCGGAGCCCGCCGCCTGCACCGCTAAATTTTGCGCCGCGCGCGCTTTGTATTCTTGCTGTAAACGCCCGCGCAGCAGCTGATTGCGCTGTAACAGTTTTTGGAAAGCTTCACGCTCGACCCGGATGGTTTCGGTGTTGATCGCCGCGCGCGCGGTGGCGGTGCGCTTATTTTCGCCCAGCAGCGCCATTTCACCGACGTATTGACCGGCCGGCACGTAGGCGAGAACGACTTCTTTACCGGCAATTTGGCGACTAATGGTCAAGCTGCCGACCCGCACTAAATGCAGGCAGTCGCCCTCGTCGCCTTCATTGAACAACACATCACCGGCGCGAAATTTATGCAGGCTGGCACTGCTGACTACTTCTTTGATTTGCTCAGGCGTGGCATCTTCACCAAAACGCCCGCGCAGCGCGCGCTCCATAAACACGCCGTCGATAATTTTTTTCACCGCCTCAACGGAGTTGATCAGCTTCAACATCGAACGGCGCGGCGTGTCGATCAGCACCACGCCTTGCGCACCGGCGAACACCGTCGCTGAGCGCCTACGCCCGGAAATCAGGCCCATTTCGCCGAAGAATTCACCCGGGCCAAGCTTGACGCGCTTGTTCTGCGCCTCATCAATCAGCACTTCTACGCCGCCGCCGATCACGGAAAAAAACGTGTTGGTGTAATCGTTGCGCAAAAATACCGGCTGCCCGGGTGCGATTGTGACGATGCTGGAATCAATCATAAACTCGCGTAATTGCAGCGGCGTAATCGTTGCTAAATGCGGCGCGTTTGCCTGCACTTGTTTGAGCGATTCTTCCACCGAGCGAAAGCCCGGAAGCTTGTTGAACTTGACTTCCAGCATCGGCTCATCCGCCGGTTTCACCGCACGGCCGAGGATGTATTCGATCACCTCATAACCCTGATTCATCGCCTGCTTAATCAGTGGATATCCGCCCAATGCACCGACGATATAAAGCCCTTTGATATTGCTTTCGTAAGTCGGCGACAGCGCTGGAACGGCAGATGGATCTTTACTCGGAAACACCACGCCGCAGGCTTCCACAAACGCGCGCGGTGGGTTTGCGCCTAAGCGCGCGATAATGCGATCACACAAAATTTGCGCGCGGCCTTTGGGCGTGGATAGCCACATACGCCCGGGTTTACGACCGACCGGCAGTACATCGACTTTTTCCGGTGCCGAGTTGAAATAGCACTCCAGCGTTTTGTCTTCGACGCAGCGCGAGATCGATTTGAGATTGCCCTCTTTCGCGCGCGCAAATTCTTCGCGGCGGTTGACAATAATCACCTGATTTTGCCGACACAGCGCCACTGCATTCTCAATTGCGGCATCCCCGGCACCGACCACGATAATGGTTTCGCCGGAGTATTCATCTGGGTCGTCAAGCTGATACTGCACGAACTCGGCCTCTTCACCCGGGATGCCCATTTTGCGCAAATTGCCCTGCAAACCCACGCCCAGCACGCAAAAATCTGCCATCACCACGGATTTGTCAGCACAGGTAATTTTGAAGCCCGGATTTTGCGGCTCAATTTTGGTGACTTCCGCGCCGTAGCGCACGTTGACCTTGAGTGCCGCCGTGCCAGCATCCCACTCGCCTAAGATTTTCTCACGCGTGCCGGCTTCAAATTTAAGCGGCGAACGCAGCGGCAGCATGTCGGGCTCCGCCATCACATGTTTACCTTTTTGGTAGCGGTAAATCGTGTTGGACAGCTGTGGGCTGGCTTCTAACAAAATGTGATCGACGTTTTGCTCCGCCGCGCGCGCCGCCGCAGAAAGCCCGCCGGGGCCCGAGCCAATAATCGCAATTTTAAATTGATCCGCCATGGACACTGCCTCAAAAAACCAGGTCTTGAGTTTACGGGTTCGTCACAGTTCGGCAATGGTCTGACGATCAACCACCGCAAATTTTGCTGATCAATCTTTCCTCGTCGTTGCAAACGAAATGACGCAATCTCAACAGGCCACGACTAAAAGACGACATTGCTTCGCTGCGCTCGCAACGGAGATGTTCTCTCAACAGCCTAAAATTGAGACTAAAGACCAATGCCGTCGTTTTTGCCGCATCACGTCAAGTTCTTGCACCCTCGGTATCGCGCTGTCCGTGTCCGGCGCGGTGTCCGCATCTTTGAAGGCCACTATGGTTGCGACATAATAGCTAGTTAAATCAACGATATAGCTGATATTGTTGGCTTGGCACGAGGATTGCTAGATAACGCTATCTTTGCAAAACACCGGCCCTGTATATGTCCGATTCCTTCCGCACAACCCAAGCTCAAGACGTCGCATTTGCACCTGCCGCGTTACGCCCACGCGGGCTGAAATGGCTGGCGGTGGCGGTCATTTTGTTTGCTCTGGCGTTGGCGGCAAAGCCCGTGTTGCGCTACCTCAGCGGTGATTCGGTGCGCGCTTCTGAGCTGCGTTTTGGCACGGTCACGCTCGGTGATTTGGTGCGTGAAGCCAGCGGCACGGGCCGAGTTGTGGCGGCGCGTGCACCCAGTTTGTATGCTGAAAATGCGGGCGTGGTGCGCTTTGTCGCTGAGGCCGGCGCCGCAGTTCAAGCCGGTGCGGTATTGGCGGAAATGGCAAGCCCAGAGCTGAATTCCAGACTGGCACAAGAGCAATCCACGCTGCTGGCGTTGCGCTCGGACGCAGCGCGCCAGCGGGTGGCGAATCAGCGTGCAACGCTTGCGAAAACCCGTGAGCTCGTTACCGCGCGCATCGCCGGCACCGCAGCCCTGCGCGAGTGGCAGCGCGCTGAAGCGGCGCTTGCCGTGCATGCGATCAGCACCGTGGAGCATTTGCGCGCGAAAGATGCGCTGGCCGCGAGTGACGTTTTGGTGCGCGCAGCGGTGGCAGATTTGGCGCTCGAGCGCGAATCGCTGAAGCTAGAATTGGATAACCGCGCCGCATTAGTTGCCCGGCAAGCGCAAGCGGTGGTTGAGCTTGAGCGCCAAGTCGCAGGTTTAAAAATCACCGCACCCTTCGCCGGTGTGGTGGGCCAGCTGATGGTGCCAGATCGTTCCAGCGTCGCGGCAAATACCGCCGTGCTGAGCGTGGTGGATTTGGCGGCACTTGAGCTTGAAGTATCGGTATCAGAAATCTATTCGGCTGACTTAACGCCCGGTTTGCAGGCGGAAGTGGAGTTGGGCGCGGCGCGCCTGCCCGCAATTGTGCGATTGGTTTCACCAGAAATTAAAGAGGGTGCCTTAAACGTGCGGGTGCGGTTTGCTGGCACACAACCTGCGGATTTGCGCCAGAACCAGCGCCTAAACGTGCGCATCCAGTTTGATCAGCGCAAAAACGTCGCGCTGGTGGCGCGCGGGCCGTTTGTTGACGCAGAAGGCGGGCGTTTCGCCTGGCTGCGCGAGGGCGATCATCTGCGCCGCGTGGCGATCAGCACAGGTGGCTTTTCCACCGAACAAATTGAGATCAAAAGCGGCTTGAAAGTAGGGGACGTCATGCTGCTTTCGGCACTGCCAAAAAAGGTATTGGGGGATCGGGTGAATTTGATTGAGTGAGTACGCGGCGATGGCGAATTGTGAGTTTCCGATTGATTCGACTAAACGTGTTTGAAATGTCCGCTAAAGATCCGTTCGCCCTGAGCTTGTCGAAGGGCAGGACCGCAAGCTTACTAACGAAGTAACAGGCGTCACGAAGTCTGCCGTCACATGCTTCGACTTTGCTCAGCACGAACGGTTTTCAGGATGTCGCACTTGAGCAAAGCAAGAACAGTTTTCAGGGTGTCGCACTTGATTGAAGCAAGAACGACTTTCAGGATAAACCCAATTTTTACGGCTATAAAATAAGGAACCTACCATGCTAAAAATGTCCAACATTAGAAAATACTATCGCACCGCTTTGGTAGAAACACATGCGCTGCGCGATTTTTCACTGCATGTCAAAGCTGGCGAATTCGTCGCCGTCACCGGGCCCTCGGGTTCGGGTAAAACCACGTTTCTAAATTTGGCGGGGTTGTTGGAAGAGCCAAGCGAGGGCAGCTACGAGTTGGACGGTGTGCGTGTTGATCAAATGAATGACGATGCGCGCTCCAGAGTGCGCAATGAAAAGCTCGGCTTCATTTTTCAAAGTTTCAATCTGATTCCGGATTTGAATCTATTTGACAACGTTGACGTGCCGCTGCGCTATCGCCGAATGGCAGGTAGCGAACGCAAAAAGCGCATAGAAGACGCGCTCGAGCGCGTGGGTTTAAGTGCGCGCATGAAGCACTATCCTGCAGAACTTTCCGGCGGCCAGCAGCAGCGTGCCGCGATTGCGCGCGCCTTGGCTGGCTCGCCAAAATTGCTGCTGGCTGATGAGCCCACCGGTAATCTAGATTCCGCAATGGCACGCGCAACGATGGCGCTGCTGGAAGAAATCAATGCCGCCGGCACCACCATTATTATGGTGACGCACGATCCCGAATTGGCGCGGCGGGCGCAGCGCAACGTGCATGTGGTTGACGGCGAGTTGGTCGACTTGGATCGCTCAGAACAGCTTATTCGCGCTGGCGCATAACGGAGAACCCACCATGACCCGCTACTATTTACAACTCGCCCTGCGCGGCCTGCTGCAGCACCGCGCGCTTACCGCGCTGATGGTGTTTGCCATTGGCTTGGGCATCGCCGCTACCATGACTGGCCTGACAATTTTAAGCCGCTATGGCTCGGACCCGATCCCGCAAAAATCAAGCGTACTTTATGCCGTGCAGCTGGACAACTGGAAAGGCGATGCGCCGACCAATGAGTTTGACCTCAATGCGCCACCCGATCAGCTGACCTATCAGGATGCCATCGCGCTGATGCGACGCGCGCCGGCAAAGCGCCAGACCGCGATGTATTTGACCAGTACTGCGGTACAGTCTGACAACACCGAAATTGCGCCTTTTGGACAAACGCTGCGCGCCGCTGGTCGGGCGTTTTTTGCGATGTTTGAGCTCAAGTTTATCTACGGCAGCCCCTGGTCTGAGGCGGACGAGCAGGGCAAAGCGCGCGTAACGGTGCTGACACAAAAATTGGCTGAAACCTTGTTTGGTGCGGTCAATCCAATCGGCAAACAGGTGCAGTTCGGTGGCCAACGCTTTAGCGTGGTAGGCGTGGTGCAAAATTTTGCGCCAAAGCCGAAATTTTATGATTTAAACCAGGGCACTTTAGGCGAGCAAGACGACGCATTGATACCTTTTGCGACCGCGATTGATCTCACCCTGCCACAAACCGGCAATACCAGCTGCTTTGCATCCCCGGGAAATGGCTGGGCCGATTTTATCGCCTCTGAATGTGTCTGGGTGCAATACTGGACGGAGCTGGAAAACAGCGAGCAAGCGAGCGCATATCTGCAATTTCTAGACGCCTACGCAGACGAGCAGCATAAGCTCGGCCGCTTTAGTGACACCACGCGTAACAACCACATCGTAGCGGTCAAGCAATGGCTGAAGCAAAATAAAGTGGTGCCGGAGGACAGCAAAATTTTTGTCTATGTTTCGTTTGGTTTTTTGCTGGTTTGCTTAATCAACGCTTTGGGTTTGATGCTGGCAAAATTCCTACGCCGATCCGGTGAATTGGGCGTGCGCCGCGCCTTGGGCGCATCGAAGCGCTCGGTGTTTGTGCAACATCTATTTGAGGCCGCAGCGATTGGTGCC
>JANNYO010000233.1:0-4547 GCA_031410115.1 Rhodanobacteraceae bacterium
ACCGGCTTTGTACGGGCCATAAATTTCAGCCTTACCGTCCACGGAAGACTCTTCAATCCACACCTGATCGGCACCCGGATTGCGCGCGCGGACTGAGTAGGATTGCTCTTTCAAGCTGTCGATGGACTTGGAAGGAACCTGACCAATCTCGACGCGGGCTTGAACGCCACGACCGATGTCGGCGAGCACTCTAAAACCGAGCGTGCCGGCTTCGGTGGCGGTGCGGAAGTTGACGAGTAGATCGGGGCCGGATTCGCTGACGCTGACGTTGGAAAGCGTCACTGGCACGGTTTGGTTTTGCGCGCAGATGTAGGCGGGTTTGACGCCGGGGCTGGTCGCCACCGGATCAAGCCCGGTCGTGTTGCTTCCAGCGCCGCCATCAGTGCCGTCCGTTGCGCTGGTATTGCCGAGCGCGCCGCCGATAACGGTGAACGAGCCTATTGGCGCTGCTGCGGTTTGGCTGAGCAAAATACGCCCGCCGCCGCCGCCGCCACCGCCACCGCTGTTGAAAGCACCCGATTCGGCGTTTGCGCCGTTCGCGTTAATCGTCACGCCGGTAAATGTGGTGCCACCAGAAATGCTGGTCTGCACGATCACAGTGCCGCCCGCGCCGCCGCCACCGCCGGCAAAATTGGTGCCGATTCCAAGCCCAGGTGCAGCGCCGTTCGCTTGAATTGTTCCCGACCCGGCGAGTGAGTCAGCGCGTAACACGACAATTCCGCCGCCGTTACCACCGCTGCATACCGCAGCGCCACCACCCGTTTTGCTGCCTGCGCCACCACCGCCACCTTGGGTTAGGCGCAGATTTGAAAGCGAAGGCAGAACGCCCGCGCCATGGCCAGCAATCGTCGTGCAGCCCGCAGCGGTACCGCCGCCGCCGTTACCACCCAGACCTTGATTAGCGCCGCCGCCGCCGGCGCCATAGCCGTCCGCGCCGTTGCAGAGCTGCCCGGAACCGCCGCCTGAAGCGGGCGCGCCGGTTCCTGAAGGTCCACCCGGAAGACTGGCCGCTGCACCCGCAGCGCCCTCACCTTTTTCAGAAGCTGCGGTACTGGCAAGCGCGGCAAACACCTGGATGGCACTTGCGGCGCCAACCCCGGAATTACTGCATACCCCGCCCCGGAAACCGTCGCCATTCGCGTTGAACCGCGTGGTTGCGGCTGCTGCGCCCAAATTAATCGAAGCGGTGCTGTCAATCGCGATTACGCCACCCGTTGCACCATTCCAAGCGGGTGCGCCGAAGGAGCATCCGGCATTGGGGAATGTCACGGCGCCAGCAACGGCCACCCGCACGACTTGGAAGGTGTCAGGTAACACCGCCGAGTAGCTGTTGATAAGCCCACCCGTGCCAGGCGTTGGGCTTTGCGTACTGCCGCCCGAGACTTCAACGAATGTTCCGGTCAAGCCTGTGCAAGCACCGAGCGTCGGATTCGTTACCGGTGCGCGCTGGGCAATAACATATTCATACTTTCCAGCCTGTGCCGCCGTGGCACCGCCGGGCGCATTCGCGACACCATCACCGTAGCTCGAGGTATTCGTTGAGTTGATATCCGCGTCTTGCATTTGCATGACCAACAGCGTGTCGCCGACGCCAATCGCTCCCGTTCCCTGTGCTGCGGAAATCGATCCGACTTGCACACAACGCGCGCTGGTCGCCACATTCGCGGCACCGGCCCAGTAGCCGTTGACGATTTGCTCGCTCGCCGCAGAGCAGGTGAGCGCTGCGGGCGGCGAAGCGACAACATTCGCGCACAGTGCGCCGGCGCCGATCGGCGTGCCGCTGCACGTTGGACTCAAACTAAACGCAGTACTGCCGCTATTCGCACCGGCGGTATCGGTGAATCCCGTTGGCACGGCCAAATCATCCCCCGCGGTGCGCGTACCGGTGGCAGCATTGGCAAAGGTGCCCTGAACAGTGAAGGTGATAGAACTGGCAGGTGGCAAAGTCAACGTCGTGTTGATGTCGCCCGAGCCCGCAGAGATGGCGGCCACGGCGCTGCCGCTACTGGCGGTAACGGCCCAGTTGGCTACTGCAAACAGCGGCACACCCGCGAGAGTGCCTTCATCTGCGCCGACCAAATCGGCGGTAATGGGCACTAAATTAGCCTGCGAATCACCGGTGTTCGGATTGCTGTAGACGATGGTGTAAGTCACCGATTGACCTGGGCAATAAAGCCCCGCTGCGGCGTTAAGCAATGTCAACGCGCCGCTGCGAACCGTGGTGAGGGCATAGTCTTCTACTTCGCCGTTACCACCAAAACCGCTCGCGCTGCAGGCGGCTGATTGCAGCCGGAAACGGCCGTAAATGGTGCTAGCACTGGCGTTGGCGCCGGGAATAACACTCAGGTTCACGGTTTGCTGCGCCGCGTTGATCGCGACCGTGGACGTCAGCGTTTCGCCCGCGCCAGTGAATAAGCCATCGCCATTGAAGTCGAAATACGCGCACAGATTTACGATGCCGCTGGAGTTATTGAACACGCTCACCGGCACCGTAATCGCCGTATTGGAAGCTTTCAAAGTCGTGATCGCCACGCCGTTTTCATCATCGGCGGCACCATCGTCGCCATCGGCATTAACACTTTGCGGGCCATCGGTGTTGCTGTCGTAGCCCGCACCTACTGCCACGCCGAGTCGGATATCCGTCACCACAATATTGGATGCGCCCGAATCTGACGCTAATGTTTGATAGTTGCCCGCACCCACGCCAGTGCCGGTATCCGGCAAATCGCCGTAATCCAGCGCGATCAGGGCAAAGTCGACAATCGGCTGATCCGTAGAACCGCTGACCGCCGTCGTGATTTGACCGTCGGTGACGGCACCCGGTGCGACGGTAAATGCCGCAGAGCGAATCGCGGTGATGGAAAATGGCGCACCTTTATCATTATTGTTACTGCCGCCGTTGACCGCTTGGGTCACGGTTGCAGACGAAAAGTCTGCTGCGGCACCGCTGGGAATGACTTCCACCACATACGATGTTGCCGCGGACAAACCCGCGCCCGCTTGGCCAGCAAAAACGCCGGTAGCACCTGTGGTGATGCGATCAAAGCGGTAATTGCCGGTAGCGTCGGTGGTTGTGGTGGCGATCAAATCGCCGGCGGCGTTGCGTAGGTTGACCACTTGAGTGCCGAAAAATGGCTCCGCGCCGTTACGAATGCCGTCATTTGCGGTGCCGCCGGTTAAGCCATTGTCGTTATGCACGGTGCCGCTGATACTGATGCGATAGAAGCCGAAATCGACGCGAAGGTCGTCGGTGGTATCGCCGTTCGTGCCGTTACCGCCATTGACTGCGGCGTTATCAATTACTTCTGCCGCAATAGCCGTTGGATTTGCCAGCGCGAAGGTGGCGCTTAGGATGCCGGTAGTCGCAGCAGTTGCTACGTCCACGCCCTTGTCGTTCAAATCCGCCGCGCTAGTGCCGGTGGAGTTGGTGTAAGCCGCCAACGCGCTTAGGCCAACAAAATTGCTGGCCGCGATGCGCACCCGATAGCCAATAGCGCCGGTGCGTGCGGCTAAGTTATCAAAACGATAATAGCCACTGGCATCGGTGGTGATGGTGGCGGCCTGCACACCTGCGGTGACCGGATCGCTGTCAATCGCGGCATTGGTTTCATCTAGCAATTCAACCAGGACGCCGGAAATGCCGTTTTCGCCTGCGCCTTGGACGCCGTTATTGTTGCCATCAAAAAACACTCGGTTGCCAACCGACAGTTTCGCCGCAGCGGTGACGCCAAAATCGATGCTCTGATCATTTTGACCAGGGCCACCGACGGTAATTTGCACGCCTTTGAGCGCGCCTGCGACGGGCACGATGACCAAATTGCCGTCCGAATCACGCGCATCCGCGGCGGAACCTGATGCACCTGCGCCTATATTTGGATTGGTCAAATTTGGAATCGCCGTGAGCACGCCCGCACCGCTAAAATTGCCTGGGTCTAGCGTGACAAAGTAAGTCTGATTGAACGGTTGATTGGTACGGATCGTGTTATCGGTGGTGATGTCAGCGGTGGCGGATATGCGATTCGCCAGTGTGAAGCTCCAAACACCGCCACTCGCAGTCGTTGCTTGGCCAACCACGGTGCCAGCGGCGTTGCGCAATGTTAAGGTCACGCCGTCGATTCCGGCTTCACCTGGGTCTTGAATGCCATTGCCGTTGGTGTCGTTGTAGACGCGGTTGCCGATGCTTAGCGGCGTAGCGTTGCACATGATTTCAATATCACCCATGCCGTTGGATTTAGAAGCAGTTCCGCCTGCGGCACCCGCATAACTCTGGGCTTCATCTGAGCGCCCGCCCGCGCGTGTGCCGTTCGTGCGCAGCCAAACGATGCCGCCGGAACTTGTGGTGATGGGATCTTCGGCGGTCATTAGTAGTTCGGTCGACAGCGCATCGGCAGGCTCAGCGGCGCGCGCAGGCACTAAGTCGGCATCGGCGGCCAGTGCTGCAGCGGTGGCTGTGGGCAAAACCGCCAAACCGCCAAATGACGTCTCATCATGGTTTTGAAAACCGTTCGCGTCGCCGCCAGACGGACGCACGCCAGCGACCGGGTTGC
>JANNYO010000234.1:0-8188 GCA_031410115.1 Rhodanobacteraceae bacterium
CTGTCGCAATCGCCGTCGGCTGCAAGCGCTGCCCCATTTTTAGCGTATGTCCAGCGAAAGAAATTATCGGCGATCAAGTTAAAGTTTCGGCGCCGGAAGCGAAGGCGAAAAAGCGGAAGTAGCGGTTTTGATGAGTCAAAGTTTGCAAGTAAAATCTGAGCTGTAGCGATGAATGGACTCAATTTTTTGATTGCAGCGGGTGCCCTGCAGGGGCTATTGCTTTGCTGCGCGCTGTTCGCACTTGCAGTGCGGCGCAAGAATGGTGCGCTACGCTGGCTTGCTGGGTTTGTCGGCGCTTTTTCACTTGTGGTCACGGGTGATGTGTTGGTGCAAACCGGCGCGATTTTGCAGGTGCCGCATTTTTATCAGCTGTTTGATGCGCTTATCTTTTGCCTCGGCCCGCTGTGTTTTGGCTACGTCCGGGCCGTGTTGGGTTTGCCCAGCTGGCGCAAACGCGTGCGGCTGGCGCACTTTGTTCCGGGGTTGGCGCTGTATGCGCTGCTGCTGCCCGGGATCTTACAAAACACCGCTGCCAAACGTTTGACGATCATCGCGGATTTGGCAATTGTGCCTACCCCGAACACCGATCCGCTGGTACTGATCGCTGGCTTACAAGTGTTGACCTATTTGCTCTGCGCAATCGCGCTGATGCGGCGCTATTGGCGCGAATTGGAGGGTGAATACTCCAACATTGAACGCTTTAAGCTGGCTTGGTTGGCGCAACTGCTGGCGTTTTGCGCCTTGGTATGGGCGATCTGGATGGTGTCGATTGTCTTCCATGCGCACTGGGCGGACTGGGTCGCGCAGCTGGCTTTAGGGGTGGGGATTTATGCATTGGGCTATTGCGGTTTGCGCCAACCGCAGCTGTGGGCGCAGGTTAAGATGGAGTCGCCACCGACTGATGCAGCACTGGCGGCTGACACTCTGGCTGCCGACACTCTGGCGGCGCGTACTGCGGCAAGTGCAAATTCCGATCTAGCCGTTGCCGACTTGGTAAACACCGAGGCCGAGCCAGGGTTGGTGTTCCCCGCTGCGCGGGAATTTGTCGCCAGATTGCCACTGACGCCGCCGCCGAAATACGCCAAGACTGGCGTGTCCGAGATCGAAATGGCGCAAGTTGGGGCCAGGTTGAAAACGCTGATGGCAACAGAGCTGTTATTTCTTGAGCCTGAGCTATCGCTTGCTGAGCTGGCGGCGCGCCTCAACATCAGCCCGCACCTGCTGTCGCAAACCTTGAACGTGCATTTTCGCATGAGCTTTTTCGAGTACGTCAATAGCCTGCGCGTGCAAGAGGTGCAGCGCTGCTTTGGTGATCCAGCCTTCGCCGGGCAGAGCATTTTAGCGATCGCAATGGCTTCCGGGTTCGCTTCCAAGGCGACCTTCAATGCGACGTTTAAACGCCTTACTGGGCAAACGCCGAGCGCGGCGCGGTTTGCGTTGGTGGGTGTGAGCAGTGGCGAATAGGAGCAGTGGCGAATAGTGTTGATTAGGCCGTGTCGCGATGATGTGCATCGACGAAGCCCACGTCTTCGTGACCTGATGCGTCAATGAAGCCCACGTCGCCCCGGCGAACGCCGGGGTCCAGGAAACCTGCGAAGCTAGAAGTTAAACCCTGCGTTAGGACGCAATTTGCTGCTGTTGCAATACCATTGAAAAACGCTTGTCCCTGCTTGCCAAGCTATTGTGATTAGGCTGCGAACTATTCTTGGGCCCCGGCTTTCGCCGGGGTGACGGAAGGTGCATAGAAGGATTTTGGCGAGGCGCAGGTTGCGTCGACGAAGCCCGGCGAATACCGGGGTCCAGGAAACTTGCGAAGCTTGAAATTAAACCCTGAGTTTATGTATCGCTTTTGCATTGCAGACAGGAAAGCATGATCACACATCAATAAAATCAACAACTTAAGACAATCCCCAAGATCTCAGACGCCCGCTTCGTCTGATCCGATGGGCGCGGACGATTGGTTTTTGCCCCGTCGCTAAGGTCTGGCTTCCTAACCCTGGAGCTTGACCCGTGCAGCGATCAAAACACCTACTTCACGTCGCCGTTATCGGCGCACTTTCACCGCTTATGGCAACCGCCAGTGACGCTACTCATTGGCGTTTACATGCCAGCATTGCCAGCGATGCGCTCGGCGGCACGCTGCTCAAAACCGGCAACGGCCTCGCCAAATCGGTGACATATGACGACGCCTTTGGCCGCTCGGATCGCCAAGCCATCGGCATAAGCTTTCTCATCACGCCCGATCAAGAACTGAGTTTGAGCTTAGGTTTGGATCGCGCAGACGGCAATACGATTGCGCTCGGCGCGGTCAACGGCGTACGTTTGGCGGGCGCTTTGTCGCGCTTTGAAGCGCTGCGTTATGAGTTGGCGTATCGCTACAGCTTTGCCAATGCGAACGAAAGTGGATTTTTCCTGGGTGCGCAGCTTGGTCGAGAACGCCACAACGCCGTCAGTGCGCGCTTGGCGAATGGCCGCAGCGAAATTTTGTTTAATCGCGGCAGCGGCTACAGCTACGGCGTCAGTGCGGGCTATCAGTGGGCGTTTAACGATGCCTTTAGCTTGAGCGTTGACGTGGCGCCCACGCGCCGCCCCGGGTTTGACGTCAATTCATCCGGTGCGGCAGCACTTGGCATTCAAGCATGGAAATCCTCGGGCGCGCTCAGCGTGCCGGTCAGCTTGCGCTTGTCCTACGCCTTTTAATGCGGTACCAATTCGGAGAATTCTTATGAAAATTAGTTGTTTAGTCGCAGTGATTGCGGCCTTGACGTGCCATGTCGCCACCGCCCAAGTCAGCACGAATAGCACACAGGCCAGCCTACAGGGCGCGCGCACTTTGGTCGGTTTAGCGACTTACCCACGGCGCAATATCAAGCTTGCCACCACCCGCGGCCCAGTGAACGGGCAGGGTGGCGAATCGGTGAACATCGACACGCCCTTTCGCATTGCTTCGGTGACGAAAACTTTTACGGCTGCCGCCATTTTTAAGTTGATCGAGCAAAACAAATTTACCCTCAATGCCAGCATTGCCGCCTTGCTCAGCCCGGCGACAAACGCGCAGCTTGGCGCGGCGCAGATCGACATCAGCGCGATCACCATCGAGCAACTGTTAGCGCACCGCAGTGGCTTGCCCGAGTACGCCACGACCGCCACCTACATTGACGCGGTGCTGGCAAACCCAGCACGCCGCTGGACGCGCGCGGAGCAGCTGGAGATTGCGCTGGAAAACGCAGCCGTTGAGCCAGGTACTAGCTATCTTTATGCTGATACCAACTATATTTTGCTGGGTGAAATCATTGAGCGAAGTACCAACCAGACTTTTGCCGCCAGCCTGCGCAGCCTGCTGAATTTTGCCGCACTGGGTTTGAATCAGACGTATTTGGAAACGCTGGAGCCCGCACCCACTGGCCTGCGCCCACGCCTGCACAGCTTTGTCCAGGGTGTGGATACGTTTGCGATTGACGCCTCGTTTGATTTGTTTGGTGGCGGCGGCTTAGTCAGCACCACCGGCGATTTGACGCGCTTTTATCGCGCGCTTTTTGCTGGGCGCGTACTCAGCGCGGCAAGCTTGCAACGCATGACCAGTGCCGTATCTGGCGGTGGATTTAGTGAGTTTGCTTACAGCTTAGGGCTGATGCCGTTCTACATTGGCAACACCGAATGTTTTGGTCATGAAGGGTTTGGCAGCGTCGTCGTCGGCCATTGCCCGAGCATTGATTACACCTTTGTTTACGCCGCTGGCAGCGATGCCATTCCCGACATCAAACTCACCGAGCAGGGCATTGGCACGCGCGTGGCGGATTACCTTGCCATCGACACCATGCCGCGCCCCTATGGCAATGATTTTGAACGCACGCGCTGCCCGCCGGAACTGCTCAGCGAAGGCGCTTTGGTTCGGTGCGGCGTGCTCGCGGTCGACCAAGCGCGCGGTCAGCAGGGCACACGCCAGCTGCGCGTACCGGTATTGATTGCCAAACACCGCACGCGCAGCGCGCACTTGCAGCCGCTGCTATTGCTCGGCGGTGGCCCTGGCGACGCGCTGTTTCCGACATTGCCGGCGCTGCTTTCGGACTCAGATGTCAGCGCGGCACTGGTGGATGGTCAAGATGTGATTGCAGCGGAATATCGCGGCACCGGCGCGGCTAATCCTAAACTCCAGTGTGATGCGCGCTTAACCAATGCCAGCACGGTCACTCTATGTTTGGAAAAAATGGCGGGCCTGGGCGTGCAGCTGAATCGTTATAACGGCGTGGAGTTTGCAAATGATATCGAACAGCTGCGCCGCAGCCTGCGGGTTTCCCAGTGGAATCTGGCGGGCTTTTCCTACGGCACGCGCGAAGCACTGACCATTTTACGCGAACGCCCCAACACCGTGCGCAGCATGGTGTTGGATGGTGTCACGACACCGGGCGAATCCTACGGCACACCCAATTTGGCGGCGCGCGCTTTGGACGCCTATTTTCAGCGCTGCCAGGCTGACGCGGGATGTAACGCGGCGTTTCCCAACCTTAGAGCGCGGTTTGTCGCGCGCATGCAGCTGCTCAATCAAATGCCGCTGCAGGTCAATGGCAACAGCATTAAAGGTGATGTTTTAGTGCAGGCGCTCACGCTATTTCAAGGTGATCCCGAGTTATTAACTTACCTGCCGGCAGTGATGGATCGCTTCGCCCAAGCCGACGTGGAATTCATCGGCGCCATCATTACCGCGCCGGCAAGCGATGAGCTATTGCCACCTGACCCAACTTTTAGTGACGCGCTGTTTTTCTCGACCATCTGCAATGAAAGTGCACCGTTCGTCAACCTTGCCCAATACAACAGCGACGCTAACGGCGCCGATCCGATCCTGCGCGCCTATGTCCGCCAAGACCTAGATACGCTCAATTTGTGCCAGCTTTGGCCGAGCGGGCGCGGGTCAGATCGGGAAAATCGCGATGTTGCACTCACCGTGCCGACCCTGATATTAAACAGCACCTTCGATCTGCAAACGCCCGCTGACAACGGTCGTGCACTCGCCGCACGCAACCCACGCAGCAGCATCGCGTTTGAGTTTCCGACCGGCCACATAGCGCTGCAGCAGGTGCCCGAATGCGCAGTCAAACTGCTCATTGGTTTTCAGCGCAGCCGCACCGGTACCCCGATGGATTCCAGCTGCGTATCAGCCCAGCCGCCGGTGCCCTGGCGCAGTCAGATCGACGCCGGGTTTTATGCCCTGATTGGATTGGGGGGGGGTAGATTGCGCAGTTGATAGATAGCTAACCAATATCACGTCGCAAGAATTGCGGCGTGATTTTTCAAATATCCAAAAGTTGACTTCGCACCCGGTTGCACAGCGGCAGCTGCAGATGAATCCGAGTCTCGCCGATCAGGCGACACGGCAGATGTGTCAATTCCAAGCATCTGCCGCGCATTTTGTAACGAAAGCACAACCATTTGCAGATCAAACCCTGACAGTGCGCGTGCATCATACGGCGCGGGCGGACGCGTCATACTGGCAGCTCAGCCGATAAAAGGCTTTGCACGCGGGCCGCCCTATACGGGGGAAGTGCGTGGAAAAGTGTGTGGAGCAAATATGGCAAAAATTCTATTGGTCGAAGACGACGAAACGCTTGCGGTCTTGGTGCGTGAGGAATTGACGCAATTCGGACATGAAGTGATTTGGGTAGCGGACGGGGCGCGCGTTGAAGCGGCTTTGAGCGATGACATTGCGCTAGTTTTGCTCGATCTGATGCTACCGAATGTCAGCGGTGTGGAGCTGTGCAAGCGCATTCGCAACCGCCAAAATGGGCGACGTGAAAGCCAAGTACCTATTATCATGCTGACTGCGCGCGCCAGTGAAGCGGACCGCGTATCGGGTTTGGAGCTGGGCGCCGATGACTATCTAGTCAAGCCTTTTTCACTGCGCGAATTGATCGCGCGCTGCCATGCGCAGCTACGGCGAGCCGACTGGCAGCAGCCCGCACCCGTTGGTGCTGTTGTCGCTACACCCCAATCTGCAAATGCACGCTATTTTGATTGCGAATTGGATCGCGCTGCGATGCAAGTCAGCGTCGCCGGCAGCAGTGTTGTACTCAGCACGAAAGAGTTTGAGCTGCTGTGCGTATTGATTGACACACCCGGACGAGCGTTGACCCGTGAATGGCTGTTGGATCGTGTTTGGGGCCGCGATTATGATGGCGCTGATCGTACGGTTGATAACAATGTTTTAAAGCTGCGGGAAAAACTCGGTCGAGACAGCGCCATTTCCGCCGCCATTAGCGCCGTTCGTGGTGTTGGCTATCGCATGGAGCGCCCTTGAAAACGCGGCGTTTGGAAAGCCATCTAGTACGATCTTCAATGGGATTGTTGCTGTGGATAAGTGGCTTGATCGCAGGCATCCTCATTGCCTTAATGCTATACACCGCGCGCTCAAATCAAACCCAAGAGGGTAATCGCGAAAGTTTGAGAAGCAATGTAGACGATGCGGCGGCGATTATTGATCTGTTGGCGGACGGTTCGATCAGGCAGCGCCGTGTCATTATGAAGTATCTATCCGACCCAAAAGACTTCGAATCTAATTTCGGCTTTTTCGCGATTGACTGGGTACCAGAGCGGATGCGCCAACTCAGCACTGAAAATTTAGTGCAGTGGGTAGAACGCGGGCAACGTTTTTCTGAAAGCGGCAAATCACTTGGCGCAGCACCTGCACACTGGCTTGCAGCATTAGTGCAAGAAAGGCAAACCGTCATATTTAGTGAGCCCCCTAACAGCACCGCATTAACTCCGCTGCTCAATCGCTTCGGCGCTGAAACGCTATTGATTCGCATAGATAGTCAGCACGCAATCGCCCTGATCTCGCCCCGGCGGCTATTCTCAGATCCCGAGCTGTGGCGCTACGCCGGCATGGGTTTGCTGGCTGTGTGGCTCGGTTTGTTCTTGTCGCTCAGCATTTTGGCAGCACCGATTGTTTACTGGATTGCCAAGCGCCAAGCGCAGCGCATTGGCACGCAGCTAACAAGCTTGAGTGACAGCGCGGAACAATGGGCCGTGGGTGAAACTGAGGTCAAAACCCACGTCAGCAATATCACTGAGCTGCAGGGGCTAACGGCAAGCTTTGCGCGCATGGCAGGGCGTTGGCAAGCGACACGTTTGGCGGAAAGTGCGGCGCTGGGTTCTTTAGAAGCATCGATCGTCAAGCAGCGTGCCTTTGTTGCCGATATCAGTCACGATTTGCGCACCCCATTGACGGCGGTTTTAGGCTACACCGAACGCGCATTGCGGCGTGCCTCCGAGGATGCTGATTTGCAAATTGTCGCGCGCGAAGCGCAAGCGCTAAACCGTTTGGTAACAAACTTGTTTGAGATTGCGCAAAGCGATCTATCTGAAAATCCTGGCGCGAACCGATTGCAATTGGCAAGCGCATCGGCGCGCGCACTGCTTGAGGATTTAGTGAATAGCTTTGCACCACTGGCCTGGGCGCGCGGCGTTTTGCTGCGGGTAGCACCCGATGCGCAAGAAATTGATTTTGCATTTGATCGCGATCGTCTGATGATGGCGCTTAGAAACCTGATTGATAATGCCGTGCAGCATACCGAAGAAGGCGGATTGGTCGAGTTGGGCCTGCGCGCTTCAGTAGGCCAGGTGATCATCATGGTGACCGATACCGGTGCGGGTATTGCGCCAGATTTGATCCCTCGAATTTTTGAGCGCGGCGTGCGTGGTGACGATGCGCGTACTCGGCGCGGCGGTGGCTTGGGCTTGGCGATTACACAACACATTGTGCAACAGCATCAAGGCCACGTTGAAGTCACATCCGTGTTGGGAAAAGGATCGCAGTTTCGTTTGATTTTCCCGGTTTAATAAAATTAGCTAGCTAATATAATTTGCGCCATTGCAAACATTGCGCAGCAAGGCGGCAACCAATCTCCGACAAAACCGCGATGAAGCGCAAACAAAGGTATTGCAGACTGCGTGCGATCACTTCATAGAAATCATCCACTGCTGGATGCTTCGCTCCTTCGTCCGGCTCAGCCTCAACACGAACGGCATCGGAGGTGGTTGTACTTATCGAGCACCTATCAACGATTCGGATTTGAAAATGATTCGTCAAATATATTTGAAACAAGTGCTTGCCGGGTCACTCGCAGTGCTGCTGAGCGCATGCGGAGACGCTGTTAAAGCACCGGCGCAACTGCCCGGGCTGTTGGTGTCGGTG
>JANNYO010000235.1:0-1491 GCA_031410115.1 Rhodanobacteraceae bacterium
ATTTCATGGCCGGATCCAGACAAGGTTTCGCCAACGCCGAACGCATGCCGCAAGCGGGCAGTGTCGATGCCTTGCTCGCAGGTGAAATTGATTTGCCCAACGCCGCGATTGATTTGGCCGTGGCGATTTCCAGTGAGGCTGACACCAGCCTATTGGTGTATCGCGATGGCTTGGTCGATAAGCCGCAGCGCTATGACTTACCCGGTTCTGCCGATTCTTTAGCGATTGGTCAATTGGATGACAACACGCTCGGTGATGTCGCAGTACTTGCCGGCGGCAAGATTTCAATCCTGCACGGCTACAACCAGCGCGAAGCGACGCCAAAATTCAATCGCCTAGAAACCTTAGATGTTGCTGGCAAAGCGCTCTCTTTTGCGCTCGGTGACTTCATTTGGGATCGCGACGGCAAAACCGAAATCGCGCTGATGCTGGCCGATGGCAGCGTCGCGTTTGCCACCCGTGGCGCGCTTAACACTGAGCCACGCTCGCGCGCCGAAGTGGCAGCCTTGCGCGGGGTTCAGCCTAGCGAAAAAGCCACAGTAAAAGCCACAGTAAAAGCTTGGCAGCCCGGTACAAGTGGTGCGTGGCAGATCGCCGAGACCAGTCAATCTGTGGTCAGTAAAGCCATGGCGGTCAAAGGTGCGGTGATGCTGCGCGGGCATTTTTCTACCGAGGATAGTGATGACTTAATCGTGCTCGATTCCGTCGCGCAAGTACTTAAGTTGCTAACAGTTGAAGGTAAGCAGCGCAAAAGCTACAGCGTCAGCGCGATCAGCGCCCCGGTCGCTGCACTTGCGATTCCGACCAGTGCATTCGTATTGCCTAGCTTGATTGTGCTCAGTAGTAACGCCAGTGGCCCCAGCATTTTGCCGTCTGCGCCGCTGGCAACGTTTGTAGTTTCCAAAACGGCCGACACCGCTGACGGTGTTTGCAACGCCGATTGCAGCTTGCGTGAGGCCATCACCGCATCAAACGCCGCAGCGGGTGCCGATAGCATAACCGTGCCGGCGGGCACCTATACCTTGAGCATAGGCAACGCCGCCAATATCAATGAAGACAGCAATGCGACCGGTGATTTAGACATTAATGGCGACTTGGTCATCAACGGCGCAGGTGCGGCGACTACGATTATTCAAGCGGGTACCACCATCAGCAATGGCATCGATAAAGTATTGGCGTTCAATCCTGTTTGTGGCAGTGGACTCAATACTGGCATCAACAACGTCACCGTGCGCTTTGGGCGCAATACCCAGCCGATCAATTTAGTAACGTTTGCCCATACCGGTGGCGGCTTTGACGTTTGCAATGACAGCAGCGCAAGCTTTACGTTGAGCGATGTTGTAGTTGATCAAAACACCAACACCCAAGGCTACGGTGGCGGTATCAATATCGGTCTACTCAACACCGCTACCGGAAACAACAACCTAACCAATTTAACGCTCAGCGGTAATAGAACAACCGATACCACCAACGGCGATGAATTTGGCGCGG
>JANNYO010000236.1:0-2074 GCA_031410115.1 Rhodanobacteraceae bacterium
GATTTTGGGAGGGCCGTTTTGGCTGCCAAGCGCTGCTCAGTGAAAAATCGATCCTTGCAGCAATGACGTATGTCGATCTAAATCCGGTGCGTGCCAAAATCGCGCCAAACATTGCAACGTCACGCTACACCAGCGTCAAATTGCGCAACCAGCAGCTGCGCAAAAACCCAGAGCACGCAAATCAGCCGTTAATGCCATTGGTTGGCGTGCGATCTTTCAATCTGCCGGATATTTCGGCAGCGGATTATATTGAGCTCGTTGATTTTACCGGCCGTGAGTTGCACCCAGGCAAGCGCGGTAAAATTGAAGCAACGGAACCAAAAGCGTTGACCAAATTGAGGTTAGATAAAAATCATTGGACGACGCGTGTCAAAGGCATTGGCTCGGGATACTGGCGCGCAGTCGGGGAATTGGAGGAATTGATCGATAAGGCGAAGGAAATCAGTCAACGCACGCTGTTTGGTATTGGTTTTGCGCGAATTTTGAATAAGATTTAGGACGACATTGGGTTATTTTTAATGCTGCGATTGCGGCTGGGGGTGTTGGCCTGGAATTTGTTTTGGCTGGGGTTTCGATACGTTTTATGGGGGAATATGGAAATGCCAGCAGTTTTTGGTCCGCTAGCATTTTAGTTTTGAGGCCTGGGTGTCTAAGTTTCCGGTGCGTTGTACTGCATGTGTTCGCCGGTGACGGAAATGGCCGAACCTAACCCAAATACTTCTCTATTCCATCGCCCTTCGGCGCTTGAATCCATGATTCCAGTACCTTAATTCGATTCAAACAAATTTCGTGATCTGCGTCACTACCAATTTTACGTGCCCAGCGATCATCTGCCTCTTTTCTATATTGATTCAATGGCTCTAAACACTCTTCCTTAAATCCCCCAGATAACAGCGCGACGATGGCGTAAACTTCTGTTAGGTAAAGACTGCTTGAAACACGGCATTGATTTCCTCCAACCTCATTTAAAGGTAATAGCAAGGCATGTTTCAGTTTGAAAGGAGAGTTTATGTATTCCAGAAAATTAAGGCCTTGATTTAAAATAAATTGAGCCAGAAGATTTGCTTTACTTTCAGACTCTTCAACAGAAATATTAGTCCATTCCATCCATGCGCTAGGCGATTTTTTCGGCCAGTTTTTTGTTAACCAATTAAGCTGTATACGTCCAACCTCATCTCTCGCGTTTCCACCAAAGCTTTCTATATGCAGAATGGGGTTAACTACATATTGCAAACTTGATTCAATAAGAAGAGAGCAGTTTATATTAATATTAGATGTATCTACAAGAAAATCGCGATTTTCCGACCTGATTTCAACTGCTGACTGATATCCAGGGAAAAGTGGCGCAACCCAAGTTACCGTGCCAAAAGTGCGCTCGGTTGCATCAATGCCGTCAAATAGATACCCAAGTTGGGCTAATTCCGATCCTACTTTTTGAAGAAACGGGTGGAACATATGCCCTGCCCACAGCCGCTTGTGCGTTATTTTTGAGCCAACGATTTTCACGTCATTTGCCTCCTGGGGCATATCTCGCGGCGGCACGGTCACCACAGAAGAAACATTCGTCATCCAGGGCTTGCATCGGCGTCATTGATGACCCCGGCTCAAGTATGAGTGTGGCACCCATAAACGATGCAGAACCAAGCACTTCCGCAGTGCCTGTGACGAATTTTCCTAGTCCCTTAAAATATTTAGCAAACTGGGTTGCTGCGCGTCCGCCAACATCACCTTCAACCACAAAAAGCCGCTTTGCCACTTCTGATAAGGCTTTGCCCTTGAATTTATCTAAACCAATTTGAGCAAGGTTTTTTACAGATGCCGTTAGCACGGCCTCACCACTTTGAATGGCAGCGTAGACTGCCTTTTGCGGGCCTTTAAAAAACGCACCGGCGCCGTCTTTAACTTCAGCAAAAACATACACGCCGTTCTCTAAAAATACCACATCAGCCTTTGCAACAATCGTCTTACCGTTTACGACCACAGACATCGATACCTCACGTGCATAATCAATACCGGCAGCTTTCAACGCCGCTATCAACCGCATTGTTCGCGCTTCCCCCGCCGCCTGATTCGC
>JANNYO010000237.1:0-6233 GCA_031410115.1 Rhodanobacteraceae bacterium
CAGCACTTCAATGCGATCCAAATCAAACACCGGAAAACCTTTGAGCGTCGGGTTTTCCAGCACGATATCGTCATACACCAGCGATACGGGTTGGCTGTCGTTGAGATCGACTTTAATGTCTTCAGTCGGACTTTAATGTGCTCGCAAGCGCCACACGCGCTGCCGGGCGTGCTGCCAGAAAGCTCGTGCAAGCGCTGGTCAGCAATACGATCACGGTTGCAAAAAGCCCGAGTTCCGCGTGAGAAATGTCACCATATACCTGTGATTTCAGCGCCCATCCCAAGCCCCAGGCACAGACTAAACCTAACACGACGCCAGGAACCAGTGCGCGCAAATTTTCGCGCATTACCGTGCGCACCAACTGTGTATTCTTCGCGCCGAGTGCACTGCGCAGCGCGAACTCGCGTTTGCGCTCGGCGACGCTAAACGCCAGGATTGCGTAACTGCCCAACGCCGCAAGCAAGATCGAAAGTGCGCCAAAAAGCCCAGCGAAGCGGGCAAAAAAGCGCGGCGCAGCGCTGAGTTTGTACAAGTCTTCGCTCAACGCGTAAGCGCGATAGATCGCCTGATTTGGATTCACCGCCCAGACCGCTTCTTGCACCGCTTTTAGGCCATTTGGTGCGCCTTTGACCAGCACGCTCAGCTGGTTTTGGTTCATTGGAAACTGTGCAAAAGGCAGCCAAACTTCCGGTCCAGCAGCTAAATCCGGGCGTTCGAAGCGCGCGTCATTCAAGATGCCCACCACGGTAAAGCGCTGCATCCCATCGCCAGCTTTCGCGGCGTCACCCTGACCCATTTGAATGATCGGAATGCTGCGCCCAATTGGGTTTTCAACACCGAAGTACTGTTCGGCAAAACGCTGGTTGATCAGCGCCACGGGCGGCGTGATGGCGCTGTCGGTGACGCCCAAATTGCGGCCCGCACGCAATTGATAGCCAAGCGCGCCGAGCGCGTCACCCATGACCGATCGGACATTGGTTTTTAGCACCACACCGGGCGCTAACGCTGGTCCGTTGGGCAAGGTTTGCGTCAAGTTTCCAACCGGTGTGAACGGTGCGCCGGCAACTATCGCTACTGATTTTGCCCCAGGAATTTTTTCTGCCACCGCCAACACTTCGGCGGCGCGGTCTGCAAAACGTTGGCTCGCATCACCCGCCTCGCCATTCATAAAATATTGCGCCGCGACCGTGCCCGCTACATCCAATCCCAGTGGTTGATCCTGAAGCTGCTGCGCTGAGCGCATAAACAGCGCTGCGGCGAACAGCCCAGCAATCGACAGCGCAATTCCCGGAATACCAAGCCAATGTCGCGTCTGCCCACCGCTGCGCTGCGCGACCAAAGCATGACGGGCGCCATGCCGCCAAATTTGTAGCGCCGGATATGCACTTGCCAGCAAGAGCGCAAGTGCGCCAAACAGCGCTGCAACAAACGCTATGCTTGGATTGAACAGCACGCCTAAGCCTAGATCTGGATCGATTTGGATGCCACTGTCGGCCAAATTGGGCGAGCAGCGGACGATCAAAACACAGGCAACCAATGCCAACAGCACAGATGCGATCGACAGCAGCCCAGTTTCCAGAAAAATCAAACGCGCCAAATCGGCGCGCGGTGCGCCCAAAGCGTCCATGACGCCAAACGCCGCCGTGCGTTGGCGCCCACGCGTCAACACCAAATGCGCCGCGTTGGTTGCAGCGATCAACAGCACCAGCAGGCTTAAGCCCGACAGCGCCAAAAGTGGCGTGCGCAAATCACCGCGAATCGCTAGTTCAAACAAACGCGCACTCAAACGCCAATCTGCGACCGGCGCACCATGCGTTTTTCCGAGCGCCTGATTCGCCTGATTCAGCGCATCACTCACGCGATTTGACGCAACATCGCCCGGTGTCGCGCGAACAATGCCCGCCAAAAATCGCGCGTTCAAATACACCCCCTGATTTTCCGCCATCGAAGACCAGTCGATCGCTTTGAAATACGCCAAATCTGGCGCCGGATAGGCCTGTGTTTTCGCCACCACGCCAACAATAATACTGTCGCCACCCTCTTCCCGGAACGCCTTGCCGATGATGTTTGGGTCACTATTAAAGTGCTTACGCCAGGTCGATTCACCCAGCACGATGTGCTCAGAATCGGCGTCGTCCGCGCGCAGACCGCGGCCTAAAAATGGGCGGATGCCCAACACATCAAAATAGTTCGAATCCACGGCAAGCGTGGTCATCACCAGTGGCCGCTCAGCACCTAAAAAAGTAGTGCCGTTCCAAAAAAAACTGGTCATGGCATAGCCTTTGGGAAGCAGTGCCGGCAGCTCGTGTGCGATCGCTGAGGAGACGCCGTCTTTTTGCGCGTCTTTTTCGCCGCTCAAGGTGAAAAGATTTTGCGCACCGGGATATGGCAACGGTGCCAATACCGCCTGCCAAAGCACCGCCCACATCAACAGGCTAACGGTCAAGCCGCTGCCTAAAGTCAAGATGACACTCAATGAAAAACGCGGCGCCCGCAGTAACGCGCGAGCAATCAAAACCAGACGCATGGTAATGGCCTATCCAATTAAACTCCGCTAATGAAGCACGTCGTGTGCCAGCCCGCTAAGCCACTGATTTTATGAGCAATTTTGTAAGTGCCTGGCACAAAAACGCACGATACTGCGGCTATTTCAAGGGCAGCGTTTCGAAATCACAACCGGGGCGGTGCGTGAAACGGTGCCCAGTCGCGTTGCTTGCGCAAGGTGCAAATTGATGCGCTTGATACCGGCTTTCGATCGGTGGATCGCACCGCTTTGTCAGCAAATTAAAATTTCGGCTGCTCTGGCGCATTTTTAAATCGCTCAACCGAATCCAGGATTTCTTTTTTAGCTTCTTCCGCACCGACCCAACCGTCAATTTGCACCCACTTGCCTTTTTCCAGGTCTTTGTAATGTTGAAAAAAATGCGCGATTTGATCCAGCGTAATCTGTGGCAGTTGGCGGATTGAATCAATATTGCTGTAAAGCTCGGTGACTTTGTTGACCGGCACCGCCACAACTTTAATGTCGTCACCGGCTTCATCGCGCATTTTCAACGCGCCGACCGGGCGCGCACGAATCACCGACCCAGGAATCAACGGCACCGGCATGATCAGTAAAATATCGACCGGATCGCCATCGCCACACAGCGTGTGGGGAATGTAGCCATAGTTCACCGGATAGCGCATAGCCGTGCCGAGCACGCGATCAACAAAGATTGCGCCACTGGCTTTGTCCACTTCGTATTTCACCGCTTCGCCGTTGAGCGGAATTTCAATGACCACGTTGATATCGTTTGGCACATCGCGGCCGGTGGTTACTAAATCTAGACCCATAAAGTATTCCTCGGAAATGTGCCCTTAGACTACCGCAAGATGTTTGCTGTGTCCGAATCTATGCCGCCACACCGCGCCGAAAATACAAACCCAGCCATCGCAGCACCTGCTTCGCGCCTGGGCATGATCGCTTGCACGCTTGCGTCAACGAAGTTGTATTCGCGCGCCAGGCCCAATAGATACTCAGGTTCGTGGCCATAGCGCCCGACTGGGGTTTGCCGATAACCCTGTGTGCTGGCGGCGATTGGCGTTTCAACATTAAAAATCAGCCAACCACCGGGGCGCAAACCACCGGGGCGCAGCACGCGCGCGGACTGCCGGATAATTTCACGCACGTCGCCAAAATAAATCACGGTGTCCGCTGCCACAATTGCATCGAACACACTGGCGTCACATTTCGCTAGGAAGCTTTCTATTTCAGCCAACACCAAATGCTGATAATTACGCCCAACTGCCAGATCCAGCATGGGCTGCGACAAATCAACGCCGGTCAGTTGGTAACCCGGCAATTCCGCCCCAATAAGCCCAGTGCCACAGCCCAAATCAAGCACCTTGATCGCACAATTCCCTGCACCAAGTGGGCACCGCGCGCTTAACTGTGCCGCGATCAGTTGATGTGCGACATAACCCATATGCCCGGTCATATGCGCGTCGTAGCGGCTAGCGTAGCCATCAAACAGCTCGCGCACATAGTCGTCACTGGCGCGCGCGCTTTGCGCAGCCGGATCTAAGCCGCCCAACAAATGCCTGGCCTGCACGTGCCCGGGGCTGCGCTGCAAAACCTCACGCAAGAAAACTGTGGTGGCAGCCGCTGGTGCGTGCTGCACCATGATTCGAATCAGCTGTGAATCAACCGCCTGATCGGTGAAATGTGGGCGCAGCAATTCGATGGCTTCTGACCAACGTTCTTGCGCCTCCAAGCTATGCGCTAAGCCGATCAACGCGTCGGAGCGATGTGCGTGATCGGCCAGAGTCTCGCCGGAAGGCGACACAGGAAAAAGAGTCTCGCCGGAAGGCGACACGGGAAAAAGAGTCTCGCCGGAAGGCGACACGGGAAAAAGAGTCAAAACCTGCGAAAAAGCCCGCTCAGCGCGTGCAAAGTGATTTAACGCAAGCCGCGTGTGTGCCAACCCTAGCCAAGCCGGCGCATGTTCGGGTGCGGCTTGAATACTCGCTTCAAAGTGCGCGGCGGCGCGCGTCAACTCACCGGCTTGCGCCAGCAGTTTTGCCAGCGTGTAGTGTGGTGCCGCGGCCTCGGGTATCAGCGCTAGGCAGCGCTCAAGTTGCGTGATCGCATCACTAGTGCGCTTTTCCCGCACGGCTAAAACGGCGTCCCAATAAATAAACTGTGGGTCGTGCGCGCTTGCCGTACGCAAGCTATGCATCAAATTTTTAAGGGTGTTCGCGTCGCCTAAGCTTGCGGCTTCGGCGAGTTGATTTGCGGTCGATGTTTCGATGAGGTTCGTCGATGCGCGTTAGCGCTTTGCCAACGGCACATAATCGCGGTGCGTGGCGCCGGTGTAAATTTGGCGTGGGCGGCCGATTTTCACGTCGCCCGCCGCGTTTTGTTCCAACCAATGCGCAATCCAGCCCGCTGTGCGGCCGAGCGCGAACATCACGGTGAACATCTCAACCGGAATCTTGAGCGCTTTATAAATCAAGCCGGAATAGAAATCGACGTTTGGATACAGCTTGCGCTCGACAAAATAATCATCCTTCAGCGCCGCTTGCTCCAGTTCCAGCGCGACTTCCAACATCGGATCATGCACGCCCAGTTTTTCCAACACCTCGTGCGTCATTTTGCGAATAATCGTGGCGCGCGGGTCGAAGTTTTTATAAACGCGGTGGCCAAAGCCCATGAGCCGGAAGTTGTCATTCTTGTCTTTCGAACGCGCAATCGCTTTTGCGACATTCGATTTGTCGCCGATTTCGGCCAACATTTCTAATACTGCTTCATTCGCGCCACCGTGCGCTGGCCCCCAAAGTGCCGCCACGCCAGCGGCGATACAGGCAATCGGATTCGCGCCGGTCGAGCCGACTAAACGCACGGTTGAGGTCGACGCGTTTTGCTCGTGATCGGCGTGCAGAATAAACAGCAAATCAAGCGCTTTTGCAGCGATCGGATCCACTTGATAGCTTTCCGCTGGCACGCCAAACATCATGTCTAAAAACCGGCTGCAATAGTCCAGCGAATTTTTTGGATACACGCTCGGTTGACCAACCATATGTTTGTAACAAGCCGCTGCAATCGTTGGCATTTTCGCGATTAGGCGAATTGCGGTAATCATGCGGTGCTCAGGATTATTTGGATCGAGCGAATCGTGATAGAACGCAGCGAGCGAGCCGACCATGCCGCACATCATCGCCATCGGATGAGCATTGTGGTGAAAGCCATTCATAAAGGTTTTGAGCGACTCATGCACCATCGTGTGATTGGTGACGTGGTTGGTGAAATCTGATGCTTCTTTGGCGTTTGGCAGCTCACCTTTAATCAGCAAATAAGCGACTTCTAAGAAATTCGAGTGCTGCGCTAATTGCTCAATCGGATAGCCGCGATACTGCAAAATGCCTTTGTCGCCATCGATAAAAGTGATCGCCGACTTCGTCGAGCACGTCGACACAAAACCCGGGTCAAAGGTAAACACGCCCATGTCTTTATTGAGTTTGCCGATATCGATTGCGGGATCACCCTGTGTACCCGTGACCAGCGGCAATGCGACAGAATTTCCAGAATTCGGATCGGTCAATTGAAATGGCTGAGACATGCTGTATTTCCTCGGGTCGTGGATGCGCTTAGGTTCGGCTGACAGGTTCGGTGCTGCCACATCGGCGACATTTTTGCCCGATGCGAGCTGCGAAAGATACTCGTTCAGCGCGCAATAAAACATCTAAACGGCGCA
>JANNYO010000238.1:0-5682 GCA_031410115.1 Rhodanobacteraceae bacterium
ACCATCTTGGGCCACCGATTATTTTGTACCACTACACGCAAAACAAAGCCGGACTTCACGTGCGTGAAGCCCTGGAAAATTGGCCGCAAAATCGCGTCGAGCTTTAAAAACCGCACCGCGCTGGACTATTTTTATGCCGACGGCCTAGATGTAGGCACCGGCTTTGCCGCCGTGCAAGCCGCAGTCAATCATTGCCGCAGCAGTCGTCGCCCGACCTTTTTGCATCTTAAAACCGTGCGTTTGATGGGCCACGCCGGCACCGATTTTGAAATCGAATATCGCGCATTGGACGATGTGCTTGCCGGTGAAGCGTCCGATCCAATCCTGCAAACTGCGGCGCACGCGCTTGATTCGGGCGCACTGAAGCCAGCGGAGCTGATTGAACTTTACGAAACCATTCGCAAGAAATGTTTTGCCGCAGCCGAGGCGGCAGATCAATCGCCAAAATTGACCAGCTTGGCGGCGGTGATGGCGCCGTTAGCACCGTATACACCGGATGCGGTCAATAGCGAAGCCAAACGCTGCGACTATTCTGATAAGCGCGTGGCACTTTGGGGCGAGCAATTGCCTGAAGCCAGCGCACCGAAACATTTGGCGGTCAATATCAATTTAGCGCTGCATGATTTGCTGCTGAAATACCCGAACTCGGTGATTTTTGGCGAAGACGTGGCGCTCAAAGGCGGGGTTTATACCGTCACCAAAAACCTGTTCAAAACCTTCAAAGGCAGCCGCATTTTCAACACGCTTTTGGACGAGCAAACCATACTGGGCTTAGCCCAAGGCTTTGCCAACGTCGGCCTATTGCCGATGCCAGAAATTCAGTACTTGGCGTATTTCCACAATGCCTGCGACCAAATCCGCGGCGAGGCCGCTAGCCTGCAATTTTTCAGCAATAACCAATTCCGCAATCCGATGGTGATGCGCATGGCAAGCCTGGGCTATCAAAAAGGCTTTGGCGGACACTTTCACAACGACAATTCAATCACCGCACTGCGCGATATTCCGGCATTGATTATCGGCTGCCCAAGCCGGGGCGACGATGCCGCGATGATGCTGCGCACGCTGATGGCTTTAGCCCACGTCGACGGCCGGGTCTGCGCCTTTTTAGAACCGATTGCGCTTTACATGACGAAAGATTTGCACGAGCCGGGCGATGGTCAGTGGCAGTTTGCCTATCCAGCGCCGACGCAGGCGCTGAAATTGGGCGAAGGCCGAATTTACTTTGGCGACGCCACCGACTTACTGATTATTAGCTACGCCAACGGGGTGTTGATGAGCCTGCGCGCGGCAAAACAGTTGGCAATGGAAGGCAAAAAAGTGCGCGTGTTGGACTTGCGCTGGCTGCAACCGCTCAACGCCAAGCAAATCGCCGAACACGCGCGCGACTGCAAAGCCATTTTGATCGTCGACGAAGGCCGCGAAAGCGCTGGCATTAGCGAGGGCGTGTTCACCGCGATTGTTGAGGCCGGCCTGGGTGCCAAAGCCTGCAAACGCGTGGTTGGGGCCGATACGTTCACGCCGCTGGCTGGTGCCGCGACGCTGGTCTTGCCGTCGGATGAAACGGTGTTGGTGGCGGCGCGGGGATTGGTGGCTGGATAGCTTGTTTTGCCTAGGAAAAACTTGGACTTAATACACTTTGGAGAGCTAAATTGGCAAACGCTTTGCTTGAAACCAATACTTTGGATTTTAAGGCGCTTTTGGGAAATGGTTCTGCATTTCGGGTGCCGCGATTTCAACGTGATTACGCTTGGACGCGCGACAACTGGGAGGACTTGTGGACTGATATTACCGACTTAGAGTTACAAATTGGTCAGGTACAACACTATATGGGCGCCTTCGTTACCCAGCAAAAGGACGCTGAAATACTCATCATTGATGGACAGCAGCGCATAACCACATTGAGCATTTTGGCGCTTGCCATACTGAGTTCTTTGAAAACTCTTGGCGAGACTGAACGCTTCAAACTTTTGTTCGCCAACTATATTGGCGGCACTGACCCTGGGTCATTAAAACTCTATTCGAAGCTTGCGTTGAACGCCAATGACGACGGCTTTTATCAAACGCATTTAGTCGGTTTGAAACCACCCATTAACATTAGAAAACTTACTGATTCACAGAAAAAATTGTGGGACGCGTTCGAGTTTTTTTGCGACAAAATAAAGTCACATCCAAAGCTTAAATCGGGTCAAGCGCTCAGTGAATTTTTAAACGACTTTCTCGCGAAGCGCCTCATGTTTATCCTGATACGCGTTCAAGATGAAGTCAGTGCCTACACCGTCTTTGAGACTTTAAACGCGCGTGGCGTTGAACTGACCACGGGTGATTTGCTGAAGAACTATTTGTATGCGCAAGTCTCGAGAAGTCCGAGTGATTTGGCGCATGTCCAAGACCAATGGCAGATCATCAGTCAGACGGTGTCTGCCGCCGCAGTGCCGGATTTTCTCAGAATGTACTTGAACTCTAATCAGGCGCCTGTTCGCCCCGAGCGGCTGTTTCGCGCAATTCGGACGCGCGCACAGAAGCCTGAGGAGGTTTTTGCACTACTCGATGCTTTGCAACGCGCTGCTATTGTTTATGCGGCATTAAATGATGAAAACGATGAGTATTGGAAGGATTTCCCTAAATCGTGCAGGTTGCATATTCGCGCACTAAAACTTTTTCAGGCGCAAGCCTATAAGCCACTTGCGCTCGCTTGCGCTGCGTACTTGGATGGCAATGAATTCGAACGAGTGTTGGCCGGGACGGTTTCAGTCATGTTTCGCTACGTTGTCGTGGGACGACGGCGTACCAATGAATTGGAACGCGTTTTTAATCAAGCGGCGCAGGGTGTCAGTAAAGACGTTCTTCGCTCGGCGCAAAAAGTTGAACGGGCGCTTGCCGATCTTTATCTTTCAGACGATGAGTTTGTAGAGAGCTTCACTGATGCATCCCGCCCTTACGCTGGCCCACAAAAAAAACTTATCCCCTACATCCTTTGCCAAATTGAGGCTCACGTTTCTGGGAAGTCATTGGACTTTGAAACTTTAGACGCATCCATTGAGCACGTGCTGCCGGGCAATCCTGCAAAGGAGTGGTTCCACCAATTTACGCAGCCTGAACAATATGCTGCGCGGCTTGGCAACTATGCATTGATGGATGCCAGCGACAATAAGCAGGTTGGCAACAAAAGCTATTCGGTGAAATTGCCAAAGTATCAGCTTAGTAAATATGACACGACGCGAATGATCAATTATCAGGAGTGGAATCCGGCCTCATTGCAACAACGTCAGCGTGCGCTTGCTCTCTGGGCGATGAACATTTGGAAGATCCATTCGCTGTCTTAGGCATATTGGCACGTGTATGCGCCGCTGCCCCAGCAGATCAGTCACGCCCTTGGCGGGTGCGGCGACGCTGGTGCTGCCTTCGGATGAAACGGTGTTGGCGGCGGCTAGGGGGTTGGTGGCGGGATAGCTTGTGTTACCCGCATCACTCGGCATATAAACACCTATGCACACAAACACTGGAATTATCTATGGAGTCAGTCCGCTGGAACATCGCTGTATCGCCAGGAACCGATCAATCTGTGCGCATGTTTATCACTGCGCAGGGCGGCGGCCGCAAGGGCGACCTATCACGCTTTATTGAGGAAGCTGTTCGCGCTTATCTATTGGAAAAGGCAGTAGAACAAGCCAAGACCGTTGCGTCCAACCTAGACGAATCAGAGTTAACTGATCTCATCGACGAGGCAGTGCAGTGGGCGCGTGAACACTGATGCGCGTCATCTTGGACACCAACGTTTTGCTGGGTGCGTTGATTTCACCGCACGGCCCGCCCGATGTGATTTTTCGCGCTTGGCGCGCAGCCAAGTTCGAGTTGGTAACCTCCGCGGAACAGCTCGAAGAATGGCGGCGAGCGAGCCGCTATCCAAAGCTCAAGGCCATATTGCCTGCCCACCGTGTTGGCACGATGGTCAACAATATGCAGCGCGCGATTATGTTGGGAGTTTTGCCCGCGTTACCGGACGGCATGGAATTGAGCGATCCGAATGATGCCTTCCTGCTTGCGATGGCCTTGGTCAGCAACGCGGACTATTTAGTCACTGGGGATCGTCGCGCTGGCCTGCTGCAGCGAAGCACCGTCGGACGCACCCGCATCGTCACTCCAACCAGGTTTTGTGCAGAAGCGCTTTAGGAGGTACGTAGGTACCGCGCAACTTATCGTCAGAGAGCTATGAACCAAATGGCCCAGCAATTCGCCGCCTTATTGCGCCAACGACGATGGAACGGGAGGTCGCTGCCTAAAAAAAATCTTCATCGGACTTTGGACTCCCGAGCCGAAGCCGGAAAAACTGATCCTGAGGCGAAGCCGGAAAAACTGACTCCATTTGCTCGGATGCTGGCCTCATACACAAAATTTAGACACAAAATTTAGGACAGGCTTGTATTGCCCCGCTTAAAAATCCAATTTTCTGCTCGCTTATTAAGACGAACGGAAACAAAGCCTCACGCAGAGCTCACCAGAGTGGCAGCAAGACGCATGCTCAGAGCTCTCTTCGGGCGTGCCGGTCGAGGCCCATGGCTTCGTTGCCGCTCGCTCATGGACCGCAAGTACACCTCACTCACGACGCCTTGCCGTGGACCTAGACCGGCACGCTGCATGAGGCTTTGTCACCGTTCGGCTTAATAATGTTTGACTGCGTTATGAAAGTAACACGGCAACGCACACCAACTTGTGTACGCGGCTTACGACCGACTACTCTCAAGTAACGAACCATGTTCATGCTTCGTCGCACCAATTTAACCAACAAGAGTGATTCCTATGAAAATTTGCCCTGTCGCAATCGCCGTCGGCTGCAAGCGCTGCCCCATTTTTAGCGTATGTCCAGCGAAAGAAATTATCGGCGATCAAGTTAAAGTTTCGGCGCCGGAAGCGAAGGCGAAAAAGCGGAAGTAGCTGATCTCCGTCAAGCGCGAGTTGCGCGAGATTGAGATTCGCTGTGTAAGTTAACAACCTAATTAACTCGGACGCCAACCCTCGTCCAGGAACGTCAGGACGCGTCTGATTGTCTAACGCCTCAAACATGAACCTGTCAATGCCGCTATTGACTAACCGGGTCCGGCTTGGGCTTTGTTATGCTGGACTCAAAATCGCTCAAGAGCGGGTCTGGCCCTTGGCAGGGCGCTATGGCGGTTCCGCCAAAAATGCCTTTGCCAATGGCACGCTTTGGAATGCCGATTCGTACTTGACCGCCGGGCAGCTGAACCACGTTGATTTGGTTGGCAAAATCGCCGTATTGGCTGTAATTGTGAGCCGTTGCGCCCGACACCCGTCGATACAACTTCGGGACTGCGTGCACCGCGAGAAAGCGCGCGCGCTTGTCGCAAACACTAACGTGCGCAAAAAAACCTGCAAGCGTAGCGTAGCGGTTTTGATCCAACTCGTAGGTGGGCATTTTTTGTTCCAGTATTTGAAACTGTGCGTCAAGCATGGTTACCGCAGGCCAGATCGCGCTTACCGTCGAAACGCCAGCGAAAGCGTTTGCTCCAATGTTTTTCGAATCGGAATAGAGCTCAACATGGTAGCCCGAGGTAAATTCGGGAAGTTCTAGCACGATATAAAAAGCTTTTTTGCCATCCAGTTCGGTCACGGCTCCGCCCGGGCGTAATTGATACTTCTTTAGATCAACCCCGAGCATTCCAACGC
>JANNYO010000239.1:0-11541 GCA_031410115.1 Rhodanobacteraceae bacterium
GGCATCGTGCAAAACGATATTAAGCGGGTCGTAGCATATTCGACCCTGAGTCAGTTGGGCTACATGACCGTGGCACTCGGCGCGAGTGCCTATTCGGCGGCGATGTTTCATTTAATGACGCACGCATTTTTCAAAGCGCTGCTGTTTTTGGGCGCGGGCTCGGTGATTATCGCGCTGCACCACGAGCAAGATTTGCGCCGTATGGGCGGGCTGCGAAAGTACTTGCCGATCACTTTTGCCACCGCATGGATCGGCACGCTCGCTTTGATTGGCTTTCCCGGCACCTCGGGCTATTTCAGTAAAGACGCCATCATTGAGGCGGTGCACCACACCCATCGATACGGCGCTGGCTATGCCTATTTTGCCGTGATGGCGGGTGTGTTTGTCACCAGTTTTTACTCGTTTCGCCTCTTATTTTTGGCCTTTCACGGCAGCAAGCGCGAAGCGGCGCACGATGACCACGGCCATGATGATGGCCACGGGCATGATGGCGGGCACGATGACGGACATGGGCACGACGGGCACGAACCACACGAACCCGGCTGGGTAGTCACTTTGCCGCTGATTTTACTGGCGATTCCGTCACTGATCGTCGGCTTTTTCTTCGCCAAACCGATGCTGGTTGACAATTTTTTCGGCAGCGCCATTGTCGTCGCCGAGCCAAATCGCGCCGGCATGGAAGTGTTGGCTGAGCATCTAGAACATGGCCCGCTGCATTTTGCTCTGGATGGTTTTATGCATCTGCCATTTTGGCTAGCGGCGGCCGGCGCTTTATTGGCGTTCGTTTTGTATCTGAAGTCCGGATACAAGGATGATCGGGAAAAAGATTTCTTAGGCCCGATGCATCGCATTTTGGACAAGAAATATTACTTCGACGAACTGTATCAGTGGCTATTTGCGAAGGGGTCGGTGCGGGTTGGCAAACTGCTGTCAGCGGGCGGCGATCAGGGCTTAATTGACGGTCTGTTGGTCAATGGCTCAGCAAAATTTATTGGGCGTTTAAGCTTTGCCATGCGCCAGCTGCAAAGCGGCTATTTGTATCAGTATGCCTTCACCATGATCTTAGGGTTGATCGTGATGCTCGGTTTTTTTGTGCTGTATCGCTAGAGGCCGAGAATGGATTCTTACCTACTTAGTTTGGTCATTTGGCTGCCGATCCTGACCGGTGTTGCGGTGCTTGGCATCGGCGAAAAGCGCGCCCCGCTTGCGCGCTGGGTGGCGTTGTTTGGATCGCTTGTAGTGCTAGCGTTGAGCGTCAAAATGTGGGCGGATTTCGCCCCTGGCATCGCCGGCTTACAGTTTGTCGAGAACATGCCGTGGATGCCGGCATTTTCGATCAACTATCGTTTAGGTGTGGACGGCATTGCGCTGCCGCTGGTGCTGTTGACCGCGTTGATCACCAGCGTGGTGCTGATTGCCGGTTGGGAGGTGATTGAGACCAAAATCTGCCAGTACTACGCGGCGTTTTTGGTGTTGGAAGGGCTAATGATAGGCGTGTTCTGCGCCAGCGATGCGATGCTGTTTTACGTGTTTTTTGAAGCGATGCTGATCCCGATGTTTATCATCATCGGCGTCTGGGGCGGCCCGCGCCGGGTTTATGCCTCGATCAAATTCTTCATCTACACATTTTTAGGCTCGATCTTTATGTTGATCGGGCTGATTTATTTGTACCAAAAATCCGGCACTTTTGAACTCGCCGCTTGGCACGAACTTGCCCTGGATCGCACCGAGCAGTTCTGGCTGTTTTGGGCGTTTTTCCTCGCCTTCGCAGTGAAAATTCCGATGTTCCCGGTACATACCTGGCTGCCGGACGCGCACGTCGAAGCACCCACCGGCGGCTCGATGGTGTTGGCCGCGATCATGCTCAAAATAGGCGGCTATGGTTTCGTGCGGTTTTCCCTGCCGATTACACCCGATGCCAGCGCGGAACTCGCGTGGATCGTGATCGCGTTGAGCCTGATTGCGGTGATTTATATTGGCCTCGTCGCGCTGGTGCAGGAAGACATGAAAAAGCTAGTGGCGTATTCGTCGATCTCGCACATGGGCTTCGTCACTCTCGGGCTGTTTATCGCCTATATGTTGGCAAGCGATGGCCGCCCAGACAGCGCAGCGCTGGCACTACAGGGCGGGCTGATGCAAATGCTCAGTCATGGTTTCGTTTCCGCCGCGATGTTCGGCGCAATCGGCGTGCTTTACGATCGCATGCACACCCGCCAAATTAAAGATTACGGCGGCGTGCTAACCACCATGCCCTGGTTCGGCGGCTTCGCGGTGTTTTTTGGCATGGCAAACTGCGGCTTGCCCGGCACCAGCGGTTTTATCGGTGAATTCATGGTGATTTTAGCTGCGGTGCAGGCGAATTTCTGGCTCGGTTTTGCCGCCGCCACCGCGCTGATTTTAGGGGCGGCCTACACGCTGTGGCTGATCAAGCGGGTATTTTTCGGCGAAGTTGCGAACGATAACGTCAAAGCCCTGCACGATTTAACCCCGCGCGAATGGACGGTGATGGCAACGCTTGCCGCTTACACGCTGTTTTTTGGTCTGTATCCAAAACCTTTGACCGATGTCATGCAACCCAGCGTGGTCAAGCTGATCGAACAAATTCAAGTCAAGAAAGCGGCCGAGATTCCCGAGTCTCCGCTTGCGGACACGGCAGATGTGGCCGCGCAAGCAAGCGGCGTGGATAGCAGCGCAGGAGTAGCGCCATGATGATGTCAAGCGTGGCCGAATTGCGCCCCATGTTGCCCGAAATTGTGATGCTGGTTGCGGGCCTGTTTTTAATGATGTTTGACGCTTTCAGCACGGCAAAACAGCGCGGCTGGATGCATTTTCTAGCCACACTGAGTCTGCTTGGCACTGCATTTGCCGTCACGCTCGACATGCATTTCGGCGCGCCAGATCGCTCTGCTAGCGGTTTGTTCGTGCGCGACGCCCTGGGTGATGTGCTGAAACTCTTTATGCTGTTCGCAACCGGCCTGGTGTTTGTTTATGGGCGGCACTATTTCGACAGTAAACGGCAGTATTTCGGCAATTTTTACGTACTGATTTTGTTTGCGGTGCTGGGCATGATGGTGCTGGTATCAGCGGGCAATCTGGTCACGATTTACATGGGCCTGGAGCTGATGGCACTGGCGACTTACGCGATCGTGGCGCTCGATCGCGACAACGGTGTCGCCTCGGAAGCGGCGATGAAGTATTTCGTACTGGGCGCGCTGGCATCGGGCATTTTGCTGTACGGCATGTCGCTATTGTTTGGCTTAACCGGTTCGCTGGACTTGTTCGAAATCAATGCCAAGCTGTTAACGCTGTTCAATACGGACGGCGGCTCCCTGGTATTGATGTCATTCGCGCTCGCTTTTATCGTGATCGGCCTGGCGTTCAAATTTGGCGCCGTGCCCTTCCACATGTGGCTACCCGACGTCTACGAAGGCGCACCGACGGCAATGACGGCGTTTATCGCCAGCGTGCCAAAACTTGCCGCTGTAGGCATGGCGATCCGGTTACTACCCGAAGGCTTGGGCACACTGACACCGCGCTGGCAAGAAATGCTAGCGCTGTTGGCGATGGCATCACTGATTGTGGGGAATTTGGGCGCCATCGCCCAGTACAACCTCAAGCGCATGTTGGCTTACTCCACTATTTCCCATGTCGGCTTCATGCTGTTAGCGCTGCTCAGCGCAAGCGCTTCGGGCTATTCGGCGCTGCTATTTTATGTGATCGTATATTCCATCAGCACCGCCGCTGCGTTCGGCGTGATGATTAGCCTGTCACGCGAAGGTTTGGAATTTGATCGCATTGACGACTTCAAAGGCCTCAATAAACGCAGCCCCTGGATGGCATTTGCCATGCTGATTGTGATGGCATCATTAGCCGGCATTCCGCCATTGATCGGCTTTTGGGCAAAATTGCAGGTGCTAATGGCGGTGGTAGCCTTGGGCCCTGCCTGGAAAACGCTGGTTCTGATCGCAGCACTGTTCGCTGTGATTGGTTCCTACTACTACCTACGCATGATCAAAGTGATGTATTTCGACGAACCGGAATCTGATGCCACGCCAAGCGCCGCTTTAGATGTACGCATTATTTTGGCAATGAACACGCTGCTGATGGTGGCACTTGGATTCTACTCGCAACCTTTGGCGCAACTGTGTGGGCGGGTTTTTGGGGTGGGTGGCATCGACTGACATCCAGACAAAATGCTTTTGAATTCATGCACTTAAAATATAATCTGCAAATTGAAGAAAATTTCTTCAATTTGCATAAAAAACGTATCATAGCAACATGATTACCCGCGACATCGCCACGCACATCAAGCTATTGGCTAGCCAATTTCCGGTTTTGACCGTCACCGGCCCACGCCAAAGCGGCAAAACCACCCTTTGCCGCAGTGAATTTCCTGAGCACCGCTATGTTTCGCTGGAAGATCCAGACACGCGCCGGTTCGCGCATGAAGATCCGCGTGGGTTTCTGGCGCAGTTTAAAGACGGTGCCATTTTGGATGAAATTCAGCGCGCGCCGGAGCTGCCGTCGTATCTGCAGGCGATCGTTGACGCACCGAAGATGAAAAACGGTCAGTTTATATTGACCGGCAGCCACCAGTTCGAACTGATGCAGCATGTCAGTCAATCACTGGCTGGACGCACCGCAATTGCCCGTTTGTTGCCACTCAGCCTAGCTGAGACCGCGCGGCATTCGCCGCTGCCTGAGTTGGCAGAGCAACTGCTGCGCGGTTTCTATCCGCGCATTGTGGCGCAGGGGTTAAACCCATCACAAGCTTTAAGCGACTACTTCGCCACCTACATCACGCACGACCTGCGTGAATTGGCGGTTGTGCACGACTTGGCGCGCTTTGAGAAATTCGTGCGCCTATGCGCCGGGCGTGTCGGGCAATTATTGAACTTGACCAGCCTAGGCAACGATGCCGGCGTAACCCACACCACCGCGCGCGCGTGGATCGATTTGTTGCAGACCAGCTACATACTTTTTTTACTGCCGCCATGGTTTACCAACACCAGCAAGCGCTTAATCAAAAGCCCAAAACTGTATTTCTATGACGTTGGGCTTGCCAGCTGGCTGCTTAATTTGCGCAGCGCCGAACATGTCGCACGTGACCCAGCGCTTGGGCACTTGTTCGAGAATATGCTGGTATTAGATGCACTGAAACAGCGCTTCAACGCCGGTGAATCTGGCGCGCTCTATTTCTACCGCGATGCCACTGGCAATGAAGTTGACCTTTTGATTCCCAACGGCCGCCAGTTCGATGCGATTGAGATGAAAGCCGGTGCCACAGTAAATTCCGATTATTTTCGCGGTTTGGCGGCGTTTGATAAGGCGTTTCCCGAAGCGATGGCGCGCGGCAGCGTGATTTATGGCGGTGTGGAATCGCAGTCAAGAACGCGATGGGGGGTTCGGAGCTGGCGGGATGCGTCGGCAACCTTTGCACCCTCAACTGGTTCTTGAACCTAGAATCGGTAGTTGGACGGAAAAGAGCGTGCATTTTTTGGCGTTCCAGCTAGGCGAGAGGAGCCAACATGCTCATTGCCTGCAACGACGAATCAACGAAGCTGGGGCGACATAAAAGTGTGCAATCTTATTCGTAGCGTACACACCCTCAGGGTAAGCTTAAAAATCCTAATTTCTTCAATATATTCATAGGGTTGGCGAAGTTAGCGAGCGATCAACTGCCGTTTCTGGGTTGAACTAAGCCTGCCAGGACATCGGTCGGCGCACCCGCACGGCTTGAACGCGGCGGCGCCAACGCCATGCGCTAAGGGTTTTTCGCAGCACATCTTTGAGTGCACTGGGCAAGCGGATTAGCGCGTAGGACGCGAGCGGAATGGCAACCAGCCAGAGCCAAGCCGGGCCGAATAGACTGGCAAGCTGGTTTGCCAGTGCGGTAGCAAAAGTCGTGGTAAACAAGAGATTGATGACAAGGCCGACAGCCAGCCAGTTGCGGAAAACTACGGTGCTATTTACGTTCGGGGTTTGCATGGCTGGCTTCCAGAGTTTGGGTGCGCCATGTTCGGATCGAGTCGTCGCAAAAGCTGAGACGGCTTTTCGCGCTCGCCTCAGTTGCGGATCAAAACCCCGACTGCGCAAAAAACATGCCGCGCAAGCCGCGCCTGGAAAACGGCTTCCACTTATCCTGTTTTTGCGCCAAACGGTCGGCAAGTGCATACAGCGTCAGTGGATTCATACCCAACCCAAAATGGCTGGCAGTCACTTCGATATTTTCGGTTTGCTTACCCGGTGCCTGCACGCTGCACTGCCAAGCCACGACGCCGTCGGTTTTCGAATAGATTGACGTGGTCGGCACCGGCGGCGCGCCGCGCAGGCGATCCATAATATTTGGGTCACTAGCGCTATGCCCGGACAAATATTCAAACAGCCGCCAGGCATGCGTCGCGTGTGGGTTACCGGCAAACGGTGAACCCAGGGTAATCACTTGGCGCACCATGCCGGGCATCAGCTTCGCCATTTCCCGCGCGTACAAACCGCCCAAGCTCCAGCCCACCAGGCTAATTTTTCGGCCATGCTCAGCATGAATTTCTTCGATGCGTTCGCGGCAACCGGCCAGTACGCCGTGGCGTGGGCCGGCATTGATGCCCTGATTCCAGCCATACGGCACATAGCCCAAGCGTTTCAAATAGGCGCGCAGCGGAAATGTGGTGGAATCCCCGGCGATTAGTCCGGGAAAAACCAGCACCGGTTGGCCATCGCCTTTCGGTGCGTGGCGCAAAATCGGCAAGCTCAACAGGCTAGCCCAAAGTTCCACCGGCGCACGGCTTTCTAACAGTAGATGCCACAGCGGCGGTGGGCGTAGCGATAACGGTTCGGCGAATACCGCGTTCGGGCTGCGGCGCAGTTGGGTGACGCGCTTGATCGATTTAAACGCGCCGGTTTTAATAGTTAGGCTCATTTGGAACGTGCTTTCGCTTTGACTTGAGCGGCCGGTTTAGCCGCGCTGACGCGCTTGCTAGCGCTGGTTTTTGACGGCACTTTTTTCGCCGCAATACTGCTTAGGTTCTTAGCGACTGGCGTTTTCGTCGGTTTGGCCGCACGCGGTTGCCGCACAGCTGGGCCCAACAATCGCTGCGCCGCCAGCGCCTTGAGCTCAATGTGCTCAGCCTCGAGCGCCTTTGCCAGCGGGCTCAAATCTGCCACCGCATGGGCACAGGCGATCAAACCAAAATCCAATTGACCGGCGTAAGAATGCACGGTGATATTCAGCGCCATGCCGTGCACAACGATACTTAATGGATAATAACCTAACATCTTAGCACCGGCCAAATACAGCGGCACTTTGGGCCCGGGCACATTGGAGATCACCAAATTAGCCGGCATCACCACCCGATCTGCGAGCTTGGTTTTGACCGCTAAACTGGCCAGCCCACCAATCAACCAGGGCGCGCCTAAACTTGGATAATCGGTCGGAATTAAATCTTTGAATTTCGCCATCGCAAGCTTAATTTCGCCCATCGCCGCCTTCGCCGCAAGCAAACGCTTCTCAGGTGTTTTCGCATCGGTGCCCAAGCTGCAGGGCACCATCGAAACCTGGTTATTCATTTTCTGATCGCCCAACTCACGCAGGCTAACGGGTACCGCGGCAATCAATGATCGTGTCGGCAGCGCATCCAATCCGGTCAAAAAACGCCGCAGTGCGCCTGAGCAAAGCGCCATCACCACATCGTTGACGGTCGCGTCGCAGGCGGCAGATATCGCTTTGATGTCTGCCATTGGCAGGCTGCACATGGCAAAACGGCGCTTGGCTTCCACGCTGACATTAAACGGCGTTTTCGGCGCCGATAATTCTCGGCCAAACTCCCGCGTTGCCGCAATGGTGCCCGCTACGCCTTTGGCGATCGCAACATCCGCAACCCGACGGACCGCACCGGGTAAAGTGCGCGCCAATTTTGCGTACTGCGCAAAGGTGTTGGAAAACAAGGAACCTAACAAAGACGAGCGGCTGGGCGCTTTCGGTTTTGCGTGCGCCGTCGGCGGCTCGACCACGCGCGGCACTGCGGTTAAATCTAACAATGCATTGGCCAGCAGCACGCCAGCCGCGCCATCAAGTGCGGCGTGATGCACTTTGGAGTAAAACCCGACGCGATCATCCGATAAACCTTCAATCAAATGAAATTGCCAGAGTGGCACGGAGCGATCCAGCAAGGGCTCATGCAAACTTGCGACCAAGTTCTCGAGCGCTGTTTGCGTTCCCGGCTTTGCTCCCCGAGCAATGCTGTGGGTTTGAAAATGATAATCAAAATCCAGCGCGTCCGCTTCCACCCACACCGGGTGGCCCAAATCAAACGGCATCAGCGCTAAGCGTTGGTGAAAAATTGGCGCGAGATGGATTCGACTTTTAATGTGTTCCAGCACCGCGCGGGCAAAATCGCCACCGTCCACGGGCCGCTGATAAATCGTCAGTGAGCCGACATGCATCGGCGTTTGTTCGCTTTCAATGTATAGAAAACCCGCATCCAAACCGCTCAACTGTCGCATCACGCTTGCACCTTTATTGGAATGACTTAAACCAAGACTTTATCAAGATAGCCGTTAATTTCTTTCTCGATTGTGCCCTTGATCAGGCCGACCATAAAACTCAGCTCCGCATCAACTTTGACATGCTCGTGGCTGACGGCAATGGTGCCATCAACGCCCTTGCGCGAAAACTTCAGATTGTTCTTATCCCACTCGGTGGTCATCTGAAATTTTTCCGCGATCTTGACCGCGACTTCATCGACGGCGGCTTTGGCTTTGCTCAAGCTCAATGAATGCTTGCGTTCGATATTTATGCTGGGCATGAAAGGTCTAGTCCGCAGTGGATTGGAGTCTGAAGCATGCGGTTCGGCGGGGGATTGCGCAATAATTTTGGTTTTTGAATTGTCGAACTCAGACGTGCTGCGAGTGATTTTGTTTCACCCAGTTCAGCCCGCCCAGTCCAGCCCGCCCAGTCCAGCCCGCCCAGTGCCGCCCGCCCAGTGCCGCCCAGTGCCGCCCGCGACCTGCCCTGCAGTGGCACTATTCCGGCCGTTCCGCGTCAAAACGAATCGCTGTACCACCCTGCACTGGGCCGGTGCGGGCGCTGGAATGAATGTAAAGCGTCACGTTTGGGCGCACAGTCACGCTGCCCAACACAGTTACACCAGCACCAATGACCACGGTCGTGCGTGGGTTTGCATCACAGCCGACGTTGAACCAACCGCCACACTCATTGCTTTTGACTGCCAGTGCAGCAATGCGGGTGTTGCCAATTAGCTCAATCCGGCCATTGCGCGTAACCACCGGGCCGCTGACGTTGGTGGCGTTTAAGAAAATATTGCCAGACCCAGTGTCGATGCCGTTGGTAATCGTCGCAGCGACCGCTTTGACCGAACCCGAGCCGGTATCAATCACGCCGTTAACGCGCGCGCCGGTGGCTAAAGTCACCGAGCCTGAACCTGTGTCAATGCCGCCGCTTTGTGCCTGCACGCCTAGGTTGACGCCACCGGAGCCGGTGTCGATCCCGCCACTCATCGCACCCGCTGCCAGCGTGACGCTGCCGGAGCCAGTATCAACATCATTACAGCGCGCGTTGGCACCCAGCGCAACATTGCCGCTTCCGGTGTCAATCACGCCCGAGCTTGCACCGTCGCCCAAGGTAACGTCACCCGAGGCCACGTCGATACGCCCCTGCACGCGCGCATTTCGACCCAGCGTCACATTTCCGCTCGCGGTATCGACGGAGCGCGCCTGAGCGCGATCGCTCAGAAAAACATCACCGCTCGCAGTGTCAATGACCGTTGCGCTGGCACCGGCTTCTAACAATACGTCACCACTCGTGCTGTCCGCACCCCCAGCGGCGACACCAGCGGGGACTAAAATATTGTCGCTGGTGGTATCACCATTGCCGCCTTTAGAAAGCACCATAGAATTGGCGCTAGCGAAGCTGGCAGTGGCTAAGAGCGAGCAGGCAATCAAAGTGCGAACGGTCGAGCAACGAATGATGTTCATGGCAAATTCCAAAGGAAATGAAAAACCATGAGTCTCGCCGGAAGGCGACACGGGAAAAAGAGTCGATAAAACCCATCATGGTGAATGCATCAATGCAATCGGCGTGCCATCGCGCCGGCCCAGTTAAATCATGGGCTAATGGTTTGTTTCGTCGGTGTTTGAGCGCGTTTGCGAACGCGTTGTTGCGAAATCGAGACAGCCTAAAAAGACTAGCCGCCAATTTCCGTTGCAGTGCGAATAAATTCTTGAATGACCTGCTCGCCGGTCGACACTTTCAATATTTCAGCCGGAAATCGTACGCGCAGCTGATCGGTCAAGCGTTTCAATTTCGGGCTGTTCATGGTTTTACCCAAACCGAACACGTCACGACCTATATCGGACACAAAGCGATGTAGCTTGAAGAAATAGCGCTCTTGACCTTCGGTTAAAAACTCAAACACCGCAGCGCTGAATGCGACTGAGTTGAGATTCCGGTCGCAGCGCATTTCGCGCTCCCGCACCAGCCGCACGGCGCTGTCAACCAAGGCCAAAAAAGGCTCCCCGACATTGGCGGTATCCAGATCAGCGCACAGCAAAATAAGACGCGCACGCCGGCGTAACACGGGGTCAGTTTGATAGTGCGGGTAAAGACAGACAAATTCGCGAAACAGCTTGGACGACAATGAACCGCCCGAGTTCGCTGCATCGGCGCTATTGACCTGTGCGGTGCCGATCGTAGTGCCGACCGCTGCGTCGGACGATAGCTGGTGCGTGCGCCCGTGTTCGGGGCTTTCCGGCCGCGCATCAAAAGTTGAACCGGCGATCATCCAGGCCAAGGTATCGTAGAACTCAGCGTCGCCCGCAAGGTTGCCAGCATTGGGATCGAAACCCGCCGCGCGCAAAATTCGATGCGCCTCGGCAATACTGGCGCGCTCATTCGCACCAACCCCGTTCTCGAACGCGTGTGCCTCGCGCTGACGCAAATCATGGCAGGTGGAAAACAGCGCTAACAGCAGCCACTCTTGCGCATCCAAACCTTTCCACCCCAGCTGCAGACGGGTACGCGCCAAACGCCCATTCAGTAGCTCAAGCGCGTGTGCTTCGCTGTGGTAATGATGCAAATCATCACCCCAGCTGCCGTGGCGCGTCGCCATACGCACGAAGCTCAGGCCGAGTGCGTCTTGAGTTTTAGTCAATAGCGGCGCGTAGTCGTCGCCAAAATGTTTGAGAAATGACGCGCCTACCGTCGCCATGATCGCTGGCAAATCCGCGCGCCGCTCGCGCAACAACGCATGCGCCGCAGCGACCGATGCATGCGTTAACTCGCAGGCATCAGGCGCAAATTGAGCGATGTGGAAATTCATGCGGGGCGCTTTGTACAGCCTAAGTTGGCACGAGTATAAAGATGCGGCGCGCAAGCCGCGAGGGCGGACGCATAAAAAAACCCGCACATTGGCGGGTTTTTTTAGCACTGCACCGTGCAACTACTTCTTTTTGACGCTTAACGTCTTTGGTGCAGCCTTCACCGCGACCGCAGCTGGTGCGATGTAAACCGCAACTCGGTGCGGACGC
>JANNYO010000240.1:0-6468 GCA_031410115.1 Rhodanobacteraceae bacterium
AACGATCAGGTGCGTTTTGATGTTGCCTTTCGCACCTTGGCGCCGGGCGTGGAAATCATCACCCCGGTGCGCGAGCTGGCGTTGAGTCGCGAATTTGAGCTGAGTGAACTGGCAAAGGCCGGGGTAAGTCTGCCCGCCCGGGTCGGATCGTATTCGGTCAACGAGGGGCTGTGGGGCACCAGTGTCGGTGGTAAGGAAACGCACGATTCCTGGGCGCATTTGCCGCCCGCTGCTTACCCAGCGGGCGAAATCGCCGCGGACAAGCTACCCGTGACGATTGAGCTGAGCTTCGTTCGCGGTGAACCCTGCGCATTGAATGGCGTGGCGCTGGATCCCGTGACACTCACGCATCAGCTCAATCAGTTGGGCGCCAGCTTTGGCATTGGCCGTGGCATCCATTTGGGCGATACCATTTTGGGCATTAAAGGCCGCGTTGGTTTTGAAGCGCCGGGTGCAGTGATTTTAATCGCCGCACATCGCGAGCTTGAGAAGCTCGTGCTTTCCGGTAAACAGCTGCAATTTAAAGAATCGCTGGGCAGCAGCTACGGCAATTTATTGCACGAAGGACATTACTTCGATCCGCTTGGTCGGGATTTAGAAAGCTTCCTAATTTCATCGCAAAGTAACGTCAGCGGCGATGTGCGACTTAGTCTGCGCCCGTATCACGTTGAGGTTCAGGGCGTACGCTCCGAACATTCGCTGATGAATTCGACCGTCGCCAGCTATGGCGAAGGTGCCAGTGCCTGGAGCGGCGCGGAGGCTGCGGGCTACGCCAAGATTTATGGCATTGCCCAGCAAATAAGCTATGCGCGACGTAAGTAATTTATTGATTTGTATGCCTGTTAAACAGATCGTGAGTCTCGCCGGAAGGCGACACGGCAGATGAGTCATAACTCGTTCGCCCTGAGCCTGTCGAAGGGTTGTCGTTGCCGTTCGCATCACCAAGCTTACGGTCACATGCTTCGACAAGCTCAGCACGAACGGTTTCTAGGGGGCAAAGCTACATGCTTCGAAAGACCTCAGCACGAACCAATTTCGCTGTCTATTTTCAGCCCGAATTAGTCCCACTCAAATCATATTTTTTGAAATCGTTAAAGCGAAAAAGTTCTACTTACTAAGGAAACCCACATGACCGTCCAACGCATTACCGTCGATAAAATTGCCTCCAGCGTGCGCAACTTAAAGCTGTCGCGAACTTTGAGTATCAGCGATCAAATCGATTGTCGCGAAGGCAGCGCGATTGCGGTGCGCGTGATCGGGGAAAAATCCACTTACAACCAGTTAGAGGATTTACATGGCCGCTGGATGACCCTGCACGACGGTGATTTAGTCGTCGGCGTGCTCGGCAAACGCCGCGCCCTGCATGGCTATGAAGGCGAAATGCCGGAAAATTTGGCGGTCGGCGATCAGATCAATATGCTCAATATTGGCGGCGTGATGGGCCGCTGTATTTCATTTAATCCAGATGTAGGCCCACCATTCAAGCTCGAAGTGCTTGGGCAAGTGCAAGTCTTCCCGGACTTTGGCTCGCGCGTCGGTGTGCCGGGGCACGTCAGCCGGGGCGCGATTGTGGGTAGTAAGGAAGCGATCAAAATTCCGATTGTGTTTATTGTTGGCACCTGTATGAATTCCGGCAAAACATTTGCCGCCTGCGCGATGGTGCGCGCACTGCATCAGGCCGGTTTGCGCGTCGGTGGTGCCAAGCTGACCGGCATTTCCTTGATGCGCGATACCTTGAGCATGTATGACCACGGTGCCGAGCTAATTGCTGATTTTACCGACGCCGGGATTGTGTGTTCCGACCCCAGCCACGCCGCAAAAACCGCACGCGTGGTCTTGAGCGAACTCGCCAGCCGGGGCGTGGATGTGATCGTGGCGGAAACCGGTGATGGCATTATGGGCGAATACGGCGTGCAGGCCATTATGAGCGACCCAGAACTACGCGGCTTGGGCAAAGTGTTCGTGCTGTGCGCGAATGACCCGGTCGGCGTCGCCGGCGGTGTGGCGCATATGCGCGACGCCTTCGGTATCAAAGTCGACATGGTTGCAGGCCCCGCCACCGACAACGCGGTCGGGCAACGCTTCGTGCAAAGCTTAGGCATCCCGGCGCGAAATTCCCGCGTCGACCCCCGCGCAATGGGCGATTTGGTGTTGGAATTGGTGCAAAAGGCGCGCGCTGGCTAGGATATCGACGCCGCTAACGCATGTTAAAAAAACCAAAAGCGCACGATCAAGTGCCGATAAATTTTAATGTCGTGCTTGCAACTTTTGACGCGAGCCGCATCTAAGCTGCACGCGTCTGTCATCGGCGCAGGCGGAAACTCATGCTGTCGGCGGCTGGATGCTTGGGCACTTCCCCAACCGTCTAGTCAAAACGGCGTCGTCAGATCATTAAAAATTTTCAAAAAGGATTGCTAGTCATGCGTTTTAACTCCACTACCGCCGCGCTTACAATTTTAGCGGCAGCCATTGGTACTGCACTGTTTTCGCAAATTCGCCCGGTTCAGGCCGATGCAGCGACCGCCAAGATTACTGAAGCGGCGTCGGTTATGGCGGTCGAAGCGGTCTATACCCCACCCCAAGCGTTGAGCACGGGCGGCATGGCATTGCCGGATTTTCGCACCATTGTGCGCAACAACACCGATGCCATAGTCAAAATTGAAGTCGTACAAAACGCCCGTGAAATGGGCTCGGAAGAAGAGCAGGAAGGCGGCGGTGGCGGCGGCGATCCAATGGAGGAATTTTTACGCCGCTTTGGTCAGCCCGGCATGGGTGGCGGTGGCAACCCGCACGGCATGCGCCAACCTGAGCAACAGGGCCTAGGCTCAGGTTTTATCATTAGCAGCAACGGCGAAATTCTAACCAACGCACATGTGGTGAAGGGTGCCGACGAAGTCACGGTGCGGCTGAACGACCAGCGCGAATTCAAGGCAAAAGTGATGGGTTTGGATGAGCGCACGGATGTGGCGCTGATCAAAATCGAAGCCAAGGGTTTGCCGATTGTGCAACTCGGCAACTCCGATGGTTTAGAGGTCGGCGAGTGGGTTTTGGCGATTGGCGCGCCGTTCGGTTTGGACTACAGCGCCACGCAGGGCATCATTAGCGCCACCGGGCGCGAATTGCCAAATGAAAGCTTCGTGCCGTTTATTCAAACCGACGCTGCGGTCAATCCCGGCAACTCGGGCGGCCCGTTGTTCAACACCCAAGGCCAAGTGATCGGCATTAACTCGCAAATCTACAGCCGCAGCGGCGGCTACATGGGCCTGAGCTTCGCCATTCCCATCAAAACCGCGATGGGCGTTGCGAAACAGCTGGAAACAAAAGGCTACGTCGAGCGCGGTTGGTTGGGCGTGGCCATTCAGGATATGTCACCTGCGTTAGCTAAGCGCTTCGGCATGGAAAAACCGCGTGGCGCACTGGTCGGCGATATCGTGCCCGACAGCCCAGCGCTTGCCGCCGGGTTACAGGCGGGCGATGTCATTTTGAGCTTTGACGGCCAAGCGGTGAAAAAATCCAGCGATTTGCCGGCGATTGTGGCAGGCACCGCGATTGGCAACAGTGCCAAAGTTGAAGTGCTGCGCGATGGCAAGACGCAATTTTTGCTGGTGAAAGTCGGCAAACTTAAAGAAGAGCGCGTCGCGTCCTCCGCACCCGTTCCGCGCAAAGACGAAAGCGCGCTAGACATGGTAGTGGCGGATCTAACGGCGGCGCAGCGCGATCAGTTGGGCATCAAGCAAGGCGGTGCAGTGGTCACCCGCGTCAAGCCCGGGCCAGCAGAACAGGCGGGCGTGCGTGAGGGCGATGTGGTACTAGAAGTCAATCGCGCCAAGATTACCGATGCCCAAAGCTTTGGTGCGTTGGTGAGTAAACAGCCGAAAGATGAGTCCACCCTGCTACTGATTCGACGCGGTGGCGGCTCGATTTTTGTCGTGGTTGAGCCTGCGTAATCTGGGCATTCATCTGTTTAGGTGACAAAAAAGCCGCGAATAATCGCGGCTTTTTTGTTCAACCTACCTCGCCAAATCGGCGCGGTTGTTATGCCTGATTACTTTGCCGTAACGCGTGCGGACACGCGGCGGTTTTTCTGCTGGCCGTCTGTGGTGGCGTTGTCAGCAACCGGATTGGCATCGCCGTAACCTTCGCTGGTTAAGCGCGCTGGGTTCACGCCAAGTGCCACGACCGCATTCATCACCGCCGCTGCGCGTTCGCCGGACAGTTTCAAGTTCGCCGCCGCTTTGCCCGTATTATCCGTGTAGCCGCCAATCTTGAGTGCCAGTGCCGGGTAGGCCTGCATGATCGCGGCAATATTGCTGATTTGCTCATTTGATTCCGTGCGCAGCGTCGCCGCGCCGGTGTCAAACAAGATGCGGTCAAAGTCAAACCAAGTGGTTTTATCGACCACTTTGCTGGCATCGGTAACAAAACCTAATAAGTTGGTTTCCACGCCGCGCTCAGGCAGGCTGAGTTTGACGTCGCCCGGCAGCGTCGTTGCGATACTGGCACCCAAATCCGGAAACAGGCTCGCAACAGGCGTTACATCAACGACCGGTGCGGGCTCCACGACTGCAGGCGCTACATCCGTGCTCACCGGTGCAACGACTTCTGGAATCACCGGTGTTGCAATTGTGACCGGCGTGGTCGACGCCAATGCCGCGACATCAATCGCCGTCACGTCACCGTGTGGCAGCAGCGGAATGATCATTAGCGCAACAATATTGATGATTTTGATCAAAGGATTAATCGCAGGGCCTGCGGTATCTTTGTATGGATCACCCACGGTGTCACCGGTGACGGCGGCTTTGTGTGCGTCCGAACCTTTGCCGCCATGATGACCTTCTTCGATATATTTCTTCGCGTTATCCCAAGCGCCGCCGCCGGTGCACATCGAAATCGCAACGAACAAACCGGTGACGATGGTGCCCATCAGCAAACCACCCAAGGCCGCAGGGCCAAGCGCGATACCGACTAAAACCGGCACGATAATCGGCAGCAAGCTTGGCACGATCATTTCTTTGATCGCAGCCTTGGTCAGCATGTCGACCGCTTTGTCGTACTCAGGCTTCGCGGTGCCCTGCATAATGCCCTTGATGGTGCGGAACTGACGACGTACTTCTTCGACCACGGCAGATGCCGAACGGCCCACCGCTTCCATTGCCATCGCGGCGAATAGGAACGGAATCATGCCGCCGATAAACAGCCCGACAATCACTTTTGGATCCGATAGTTGGAAGTTGGTAGAGATGCCCACTTCGCCCAGTTTGTGGGTGTAATCGGCGAATAAAACCACCGCCGCCAAACCCGCAGAACCAATCGCATAGCCTTTGGTAACCGCTTTCGTGGTGTTGCCAACCGCATCGAGCGGGTCGGTCACGTCGCGCACGGATTTACCCATTTCCGCCATTTCCGCGATGCCGCCGGCGTTATCGGTAATCGGGCCGTAAGCATCAAGCGCGATGATCATGCCAGCCATCGACAGCATCGCGGTGGCGGCGGTGGCAATGCCGTACAGGCCGGCCAGCTCGAAACTCGTCCAAATTGCCGCACACACGGTCAACACCGGCAAGGCGGTGGATTTCATCGACACGCCTAAACCTGCAATCATGTTGGTGGCGTGGCCAAACTTGCTGGCCTCGGCTACTTTTTGCACCGGCGAATATTCGGTCGCGGTGTAGTACTCGGTGATCACAACCAACAATGCGGTCAATACCAAGCCGACCAGCGTGCAGTAGAAAATATTCATCGCCGGTACGGTCGTGCCTTCGCCGCCCATCATCTGCATGGTGATCGGGTAGAACGCAATCGCGCTCAGCACGCCGGAGACAATCACGCCTTTATAAAGCGCGTTCATGATTTTGCCGCCTGGGCTGACCTTTACGAACAGCGTGCCAATGATCGAAGCGATGATCGAAACCGCGCACAGCACTAACGGGTATAGCAACGCGTTTGCGCCCAAGCCAACCGAAATTGAGCCGATCAACATCGTGGCAATAATGGTTACCGCGTAGGTTTCAAATAAATCTGCCGCCATACCGGCGCAGTCACCGACGTTGTCACCGACGTTGTCAGCAATCACAGCTGGATTACGTGGGTCATCTTCTGGAATACCGGCTTCGACTTTACCGACCAAATCAGCACCGACGTCGGCACCCTTAGTGAAAATGCCGCCGCCCAAGCGCGCGAAGATCGAAATCAAACTGGAACCAAAAGCCAGGCCGATCAGCGCGTTTAGAATTGCGTCTTGCTTGATACCTTGATGCAATAAATAGGCATAAAAACCAGTGACGCCCATCAAACCTAAGCCAACCACCAACATGCCGGTAATTGCACCACCTTTGAAGGCAACGTTAAGCGCCGGGTTGATGCCGTTACGCGCTGCTTCGGCCGTACGCACGTTGGCACGCACCGACACGTTCATGCCAATGAAACCGGCAAGGCCGGAGGCGACCGCGCCGAGCACAAAGCCGAGCG
>JANNYO010000241.1:0-4033 GCA_031410115.1 Rhodanobacteraceae bacterium
GATAACTTAATAAATTAAGCCATCTACATTTACTTCCATTAAATTAAACTTGTGTAGCCGCATCCTTGCGAACTACTTCCGCTCGAGCGACCACACAAGACACTTCTCAATACTGTTAAAGATCAATTCAAAAGTCAAAAAACCGTTACAACGTTGTTGTAAGCTTGCCTTTCTAACCTCGGATCTAACTCAAACCCAGCGCTCCAAACCTACAAGAACACCGCCTTAAATCAGATCCCCTGGCTAACTTTTCGCATCTCGCGAAGAGTCTTTCCCGTCAGGTGAGCCCGCTACTCTACATCAGTTTTGTAGGGCGTCAAGGAAATCCCAGCCTGCAAAACCCGCTTTGTTCAGGATTTCGTCAGGGCTGTGAAAAGCGGCAGATTTGAGCGTAGGTTGGCAATTACCCAAAGCCTTACTTCGCGTGCCCAAATCGTGCGTCGGGGCTTTATGCTTCGCACAGTTCCCATGAGCAAGCACCCATGATTCAAACCAAACTGCCCAAAGTTAGCACCACAATTTTCACCGTTATGAGCACACTAGCTGCGGAGCACAACGCGATCAACTTAGGCCAGGGTTTTCCGGATTTTGAGGGCCCGCAGGGGCTGCACGATGCGTTGACCAAACATGTCAGCGCCGGGCGCAATCAATATGCGCCAGCACCCGGCGTATTGAAGCTGCGCGAGCAAATCGCGATCAAAACGGAGGCGCTTTACGGTCGTAAAACCGATCCGGGCACTGAGGTCACTGTGGTTTCCGGTGGCAGTGAAGGCCTGTACGTCGCCATCGCTGCCAGCGTGCACGCGGGTGAGGAAGTGATTGTGTTGGACCCTTGTTATGACTCCTACGATCCGGCGATTGCGCTTTGTGGTGCCACCGCCGTGCATGTGCCGATGGACGCGCCGCATTTCGCGCCCAACTGGGATCGCGTCAAGGCGGCGATCACGCCGCGCACGCGCATGATTATGATTAATTCGCCGCACAACCCGACCGGCGCGATGTTGACGCGCGCGGACTTAGACGCGCTAGCCGAGCTGACACGTGACACGCGTATTTTGGTGCTCAGTGATGAAGTGTATGAGCACATTTATTTCGATGGACGCCGCTTTGAAAGCGTGCTTTCGCATCCTGAGTTGGCACAGCGCAGCTTCGCTGTTTCAAGCTTTGGCAAGACCTATCACATCACCGGGTGGAAGGTTGGCTATTGCATTGCGCCACCCGCGTTGACGGCTGAATTTCGTAAAGTGCATCAATACCTGACCTTTTGCACCTTTCACCCGGCGCAGTGGGCGTTGGCGGACTTTCTTGAGTCTGACCCGAAGCACTATTCCGATTTGCCGCATTTTTATCAAGAAAAACGCGATGACTTTACCGCGCTCATGCAGCCTTCGCGCTTCAAACTTTTACCGGTGCAGGGCGCGTATTTTCAACTGTGCGATTACAGCGCGATATCGGATCAATCGGATCTCGATTTTTGCCGCTGGCTCGTGCAAGACGTCGGTGTAGCGGCGATTCCGATGTCGGCGTTTTACGACGCGCCGCCGGAGCAAAAATTGATTCGGTTTTGCTTTGCCAAGCAGGGCGCGACGCTTGATGCGGCTGCCAGCCGGCTCTGCGCAATTTAGGAATCGACATGCAGGATTTACGCGTCACTTTGATCCAAGCCAGCACGATTTGGCATGACGCTGCGGCAAATCGCGTGCTCTATGGTGCGCTGGCGCTGAGCGTCAAAAATGAGAGCGATTTGATCGTGCTTCCAGAAACGTTTCTGAGTGGCTTTTCCAACGACATTGCGGCTATTGCGCAAAGCATGCAGAGCGAAAGCATGACTTCATCTGCCGGGTCGCCTTCCGGCGAGATTTGGCTGCAAAATTTGGCACGTGATTGCGACGCGGTGGTGACGGGATCCATCATTGTCAACGACGGTGGCAAGGCTTTTAACCGCCTAATTTGGATGCGCCCGGATGGCACGCATCATGTTTATGACAAGCGCCATTTGTTCCGCATGGCGGGCGAGCACGAGCGTTTCGGCATGGGTCGTGACCGGCTGATTGTTGAGCTGCACGGCTGGCGCATCTGCCCGATGGTTTGCTATGACTTGCGCTTCCCGGTGTTTGCGCGCAATCGTTTTGCCGATTTCAAAGCCGAGAACCGGGATTATGACGCGCTCATTTTCGTGGCTAACTGGCCCAGCCCGCGTGCCTATGCTTGGAAAACGCTCCTGCGTGCGCGCGCAATTGAGAACTTGAGCTATTGCATTGGCGTGAATCGCGTTGGCACGGATGGCAATGGCCTAAATTACAGCGGTGATAGCGCGGTGCTCGATTTTCTCGGACAGCCGCTGATTGAATGTGGCGCGCAAGCGCAGGTGGTCACCACAACGTTGTCGTGGGCCGCGCTAACCGAGCACCGCAGCCGATTCCCAGCGTTTTTAGATGCCGATGAGTTCGAGCTAAAGTGACGTTAGTGAATGAAGCGGTCGCGGCACTGCGCCGCGGTGAACTGGTTGGCATGCCGACCGAAACGGTCTATGGCCTAGCCGCTGATGCGCGCAATCCAGTCGCGATCGCACGCATATTTGCGCTCAAAGGCCGGCCATCAAACCACCCGGTGATCGTGCATTTGCACCATATGGAACAGATGCGCGCTTGGGCAAAAGATATTCCCGCGCATGCCTGGCAACTCGCCCGAGAGTTTTGGCCGGGGCCAATGACACTGATCTTGCACAAGCAACCGGGCGTGCTGGATTTGATCACCGGCGGGCAAGACAGTATTGGCCTGCGCGTACCCAATCACCCGATGGCGCTGCAACTTTTGGCGGAGTTCGATGACGGCCTTGCCGCACCCTCCGCGAATCGTTTCGGACGCATAAGCCCAACAACCGCGCAACACGTACGCGATGAATTCGGCGCTGAACTGGGCATTATTTTGGACGGTGGCGCGGCTCAAGTCGGCATAGAGTCGAGCATTATCGACGCGCGCACACCAGCGTTACGCATATTGCGGCCGGGTGCGATCTCCGCTGAACATATCGCCCATTTGGCCGACACGGTAAGTCCGCGCGCGGCGGTCAGCACGCCACGCGTATCCGGCGCGCTGCAAAGCCACTATGCGCCGCGTACCAAAACACAGTTGTGCACTCGTGCGGAATTTCGCGCCGCGCCCAATTCCCTGGTGCTGAGCATTGCTACCTTGCCCGCCTGTTCCGACGGCATCGCATTGAGCGCCAATCCCGCCGAGTATGCGCGCGCGCTGTATGCCGCATTGCGCGCACTTGATGCGCGCGGCGCGGCGCAGATTTTCATTGAGCGCCCACCTCAAACGCCCGCGTGGGCCGCAGTTTGGGATCGACTTTCACGCGCTTGCGCGCAGCCGGAATGAATAAATCTCCTGGCTTGTTTCGGTTTTGGCTAGGTTTGGCTGCGGCTGTGGCACTTAGCAACGCGCAGGCAGCAATCCACATTGACGGCACGCCCGATGAAGCGCCGTGGTTGGAGGCAAAACAAATCACCGATTTCACACTCACTCAGCCCTTCAATCGCACCACGCCAAGTTTGAAAACCACGGTCAAAGTACTGTCCACGGCGGAAGGTTTAGCGATTGCCTTTATCTGCAATCAGCCGGAAATAGCCAGTCGCAGCAATGCCGCTAGGCCGCGCGATGATGAGCCCAAAAGCGATGCCGTCAGCGCGATCATTGATTTTGACGGCAACGGCAGCCGCGCGTACGAGTTCACGTTGAGCGCCGGTGGCGCACAAAAGGATGGCATTTGGAGCGGCGAAAATACCTTTAGCGCCGATTGGGATGGCGTTTGGCAATCTGCGGTCGCCAGCTCCGATAGCGGCTGGACGGCGGAGCTGCTGATGCCGTGGGGCAGCGTGCCGATGGCGAAATCTAGGGGCACAAACCGCGATATTCGGATCAGCTTTGATCGCGCGGTTTGGAATGCGGGTGAGCGCTATTCCTACCCGGCGATTAGCGCCACGCAAGGCCGCTACTTGTCCGACTTTGCCGGCTTAAGTATCGCCAGCTA
>JANNYO010000242.1:0-3777 GCA_031410115.1 Rhodanobacteraceae bacterium
CGTTATCCACCACCATGCCGGTGGCCAGCGCAATCCCGCCCAAACTCATCACATTGAGCGTGATGCCGAACTGCTGCATAAAAAAGAACGACGCAATAATGGATACCGGCAAAGACAGTGAAATCACCACCGTCGACCAACCGTCGCCCAGGAACAAAAAGATAATCAGTACCGATAAAATACCGCCGAAAACCGCCGCCTCCACCACTTCTTTGATCGAGCTTTTAATAAAGCGCGATTGATCTTCGATTTTAGTCAGCTTGGCGCCCTCAGGCAGCTGGCTTCGGCGTTCTTCGGCGTTGCTGGGATCGGTTTTAGCCGCGCCGGGTCTAGCCTCGCCGGGTTTCAAATCCGGGCTGACCGGCTTTGCGCTTGCCACCACGTCATAATTACGATCAATTTTCTGCAGCACGTCTTTGACCGCCGCCGCAACCGAAACCGTGTTGGCATCGCCCTCTTTATAAATCGCGATCTCAACCGCCTCGCGCCCGTCGATACGAATAATGGCCTCGCGCTCTTTACTGCCCTTTACGACAGTGGCGATTTCGTTCAAGCGCACCGGCACATTTTGCCCATCCGCGCCTGGGCGTGTTGCCACGACTAATTCACCCATCGCCTCGGGGGAAGCAAATTGCGCAATCGTGCGCACTAAAAAGCGCTGGTTCGCCTCGTCTAAACGTCCGCCGGCCAAATTTACGTTTTCCGCGCCAAGCTTGCTGATGACGACACTGGCATCGACAGCCAAAATGCTCATTTTTTTCGCATCGAGTGCGACTTCAATTTGCTCTTCCAAGCCACCCGCAATTTTCGCGGTCGCAACGCCAGCGATCGGTTCCAGACGTTTTTTCAGCTCATCTTCGGCATAGGTGCGCAAGCCTTGCAGCACAATCGGATCATCGCTGGTGCTTGTCAAACCCAAACGCAGCACCGGCTCGGTCGATGGGTTAAAGCGCAACAGCAGTGGCTTTTTCGCCTGCAAAGGCAATTGCAGCAGTTCAAGCTTCTCGCGCACGTCTAACCCTGCGGCGTCCATATCCGCGCCCCAGGCAAATTCCAAAACCACGTCGGACTGACCGGTACGCGAAGTTGAACGCACGCGCGCGACGTTTTTCACCGTACCAATCACTTCTTCAATCGGCTTACTGATCAGCGTTTCGATCTCAGCCGGTGCGGCACCGGTGTATTCGGTGCGCACCGTCAGCGTTGGGTAGCTTAAATCCGGCAGCAGATTGACCTTAAGCTTGCTCAGGCCAATCAGGCCGAACAGCACCAGCGAAATCGTCACCATCGCAATGGTCACGCGCCGCTCGGTTGAAAATTTAATTAAGCTCATAACTACTTCGCCGGCGCAGGCGCTGGCGCTTCCGCCACAACATCGGTTTTTTCAGCTCCAGGTATTTCGTTGCCAGGTTTTGCTATGTCGGGTTTTGCTATCGCAGGCACGACCGCATTGATGACCTGCACCAACGAGCCCTCCCGTACCGCGTTTTGCCCCAAGGTCACGACTTGATCACCCACCGTTAGGCCGGTCAAAATTTCGCTTCGGCCATCCCCGGTGAAACCTACAGTCACCGCTTTACGCACCACTTTGCTGTCCACCACGACATACACCGCCGCCGCACCGTCTTCGGTCAGCAGGGCCACACGCGGCACAATCATCGCGTTGTCATGTACGGCGGTAACGATATTGACGCGTCCAAACATGCCCGAGCGCAGCGTTTGCGAAGCATCATTAAACTGTGCAATCACATCGAACGTGCCAGTTTTTGGGTCCACCACTGGGCTAACACGCGCGACACTACCGATAAATACTTGACCCGGCATTGCATCTACCAACATCTGCACCGCCTGCCCGGCTTTAATCACACGCATGTCGCGCTCAGGCACTGCCACGCGCGCTTCGAGCGGGTCAAAATCGTCAATACGAAACAGCGCTTGCCCAACATTAATTTGATTGCCCAGCTTGACCATACGTTGACTGACCGTGCCGGAAATCGGTGCCCGAATTTCGGTGTAGGAAAGCTCAAGCGCGGCGATATCGTAGCTGGCTTTTTGTGTCTCCAAATCGAACTTCAGCTGCTCGAAAACGCCCGAGCCGATCAACTTGCGGTTGAACAGCTCCGTTTGGCGCTTAAGATCATTTTGTACCTTGCGCAAATTGGCACTGGCTTGCGCCAAGCTCAATCGCTGTCGATCATTTTCCAACTGCGCCAACAGCGCACCGCGCGCGACAGATTGGCCCTCTTCGACGCGGATTGTCAAAATGACGCCACTGGTTTTTGCCACCACCTGCGCCACCGCTTCGGCCTCAAGGGCGGCGGTGCCCTGAAAATTTGAGCTGATCGACTCGCGCTTTACCAGCGCCATCTCGACTGGGATCTTGACTTCCTCTACCGGCTTGCCGTCCGCAGTTTTGCCCGCTGCCGCCGTATCACCGTCGCCTCCTCGCTTGCAACCGGCCAGTGAAAGAGCGGCACAGGCAAAGATAACCAAGCTCATGCTGCGAGTGATGCCAAAATTCCCTGTTTTCTGCGACATATCTGACCATCCGGCTCTAATTTGACGCGATTAGAACCGAGTGGCAGGTTTCAGCCATGTGCGTATGGTCATGCTGAGGCCACAGGTCATGGTTTTCTGACTGTGTCCGTAACTTGCAAAACGTCGGTTAAATCAAATCCAACAACACTGATACGCGTCGTACAAGGGGCCGTTATTCGCTGGCGGCTAAACGGCCAGCTCCGCCACCATGCGCTTAAGCGCCACGCTTCGGTAGCTAGCTAATAAATATCCAGCCAGTTCCTGCCAATCAATCGGGTGGCACACATCCCAAGCGATCCAGCCACGCGTGCCGATATAGCGCGGCAGGAAAAAGCGCGGGTCTTCCAACAGGAGGCTTTGGCTTTCGCCATCCACCAAAAATGCAATACCGGTGCGCTCGGAGTTCACTAAAAGCTGTGCGAAAGTTTTTTTTCCCGCGCGCCATGCAAGCTGATCGTAGCTGGTCGACTCGATCACTTCGGGCCACGCGGACAGCATTTTGCGCAGCGGCGCTAAGTATTTTTGTTGCGCCATCTCGGCCAGTTGCTGGCCGGCGGCAATAGTGTTTGCCGTGGGCGCTGGTGGTAGTTTGGGCATGCCTAGTATGCTGCCCTGCAACTTGATTGGTGCGGTGTGCCGATACGCCTCGTGCACCAAATCGTAAATATGCCGCCACGGCAACGCTTGATCCAGCCGCACGCCCAGCCATCCGCGCGGGCCCAGATACGGCGGGATAAAATAAGTTCCTTGAGGCCGCGATTTGCTTGCTTTTTGACCAGGCTCTGCATTATCCGCCGCAGTATTGTCCGCGGTTTCTACCCAAGCCGCCTGAGCCCCAGGTGGTGCGTTCAACCAAATCGAAGCAATCGCGTCACCATGGTGGCGGTCGGAAAAAATCGCGAAGACCTTACCTTTTTTGATGCGAAAATTCGGTGCGCTGTGCGACAGGAATTCTTCGCTTTCTGGAAATGATACGCAGATCAGCTGGATGACTTGATAGAGATAGGTTTTCATAGGTACTTCCACTTCAAATCAGACGGATAAATTCATTGTCCATTCCAATTCTAAATTAGACAGATATCAAGCGCCGATAAACTCACCGATCACCGCACGTGACTTGACGCGGTCACACAGTGTTTTTGTCGCAATCTAAATAGGCACTGCCAGCAGTGCCCCCGGGATACCGCACATTGAGCCCCACGAAATTAAACAGCGCCACCATCGCTCGGTCATTGTGGT
>JANNYO010000243.1:0-3139 GCA_031410115.1 Rhodanobacteraceae bacterium
AAATGGATCAGGTTTATGGCTACGCGAATCGCGACAGCGGCGTGGCGTGGGTTGAAGCCTTGCAGTCCAGCGTTCGCCCGATGATTACCTATGCCTTTTTTGGTCTGTTTGCAGCGGTAAAGTTGACTTCGCTTGCGACGCTGGTGCACGCGGATGGCATGAGTTTTACCAGCGCACTACTAGTGATCTGGGATGGCGAGAGCCAGGCGCTGTTCGCCACCATCATGTCGTTTTGGTTCGGCGCACGCGCGTTGGGCAAGGCGCAGCAACGCTTAGTCAGCCCAGAGCGTGGCCCATGAGCGGCCCAAATGATGGAATGAAACCCAGCGATGTTGGTATCGCACTGATCAAGCGCTTTGAAGGATTTTGCGCAAAGGTCTACACCTGCCCAGCGGGAAAACCCACCATTGGCTATGGCCATGTCGTCAAGCCGGACGAGCGTTTTGGCACGCTGACAGAGGCCCAAGCCACCGATCTGCTTCGCGCGGATGCCGATATTGCAGCGCACTCGATCAAACGCTTCATCAGCACGCGCCTGAGCCAAAACCAGTTCGACGTGCTGGTCAGTTTTACCTTTAATTTGGGTGGCGGCGCGCTGGAGACGTCAACGCTGCGCGGCCTGATCAACGCTGGACGGTTTGATTCCGTGCCGCGCGAACTGAATCGCTGGGTGTTCTCCAAAGGCCAGCGCCTTCCGGGCTTAATTGCAAGGCGGGCGGCAGAAGGGCAGCTGTTTTGCGCGCTCTGATTTAGTAAATCAATTTCAAATGTTGTTCTTATGCTGGTAGCAAACGGCGCACAAAATCGGTCATGGATTCAGCGTGTACTCTGCGTCACACTTTTATTTACATTTTTCAGGTGAGAGAAAAGCGCGGTTCAATTTAACAGACGCTCGCCAGCGTTTTGCTGAGACCTACGTCAACGATCTAAGTTAAGTACAAATAAACAAATCTTGCGCGTTGAAAATTTATTGATACGAAAATTCGGTAGATGACGTTTACGGCGGTGAGTAAGAAAAAAGCATTACCACCTAGGGGATTTCATGGCTTATTTTTCCGTTTCGCCTTCCGGCGAGACTTTCCGAACAACGCGTTTCCGATTCGTTCTCGCCGCAGCGCTCAGTTTTTTTATAGACTCAGCTTTTTCCCAACCCGCGCGAGATCCGATCTCAGACGCCGTTGGCAGTTCCGCCGGGGAGTTCCGCGTTGATGAATCCGGTTCCGCGACCTACGCCATTCCACTCTATGTTTTGCCCGGCACCGCAGGCACCGCGCCCAGCATAACGCTGGCGTATTCGTCAAACTCCGGCGAAGGCGCGCTGGGGAAGGGATGGAATTTATCCGGCAATAGCAGCATTTCGCGCTGCCGAGCGACGCGCGAATCGGGGGATTTTTTGGACGCCGGCGAGCAGCCGATTGATGGCTACCCGGATCCAATCAACTTTTCCCTGACCGATAAATTTTGTTTGGACGGGCAGCGCTTGCTACCCGAGTTGACGGCGAACGGCACCGTTGTCGCGAATGTATTTCGCTTGGAACTGGATGCGTTTACCCGCGTCACTGCGATTTACGATGCCACACCCGCCAACGGGCCACGCGCATTTCGGGTGCAGCGGCGCGATGGTACGACCGGTTGGTACGGGGATTTCAATGGCTGCGCACTCAGTGCAGGGCTGTGTTCGTTAACGCGTGTGGCCGCGAATCGACCAGATGCCTACCTGTATGCCAATACGCTAGACGCTGCAGGCAACGTGATCCAACGCAATGAAGCCTCGGCGTGGGCGATGAATCGCATGATCGATTCAAACGGCAATTACATTGACTATCGTTATTTGAATGACCCCGAAAAAAGTGAGCTGCTGCTTGAGCGCGTCGAATACACCGGCTTTGCCCGTTATTCCAACGCCGCTGGGACGCACGCGGCAGTTGCGCCGTACGCGTCGATTGTTATGCAGTACTCGGACTTAAACGCCGCCAACTGGCAGACCGGTTACAGTGGTGGCAGCCGGTTTGTGCGCAGCAAACGCCTAGAAAATATCACGAGTTTGTTCGGCTCGAACCCGGTGCGTTTCTATTCGCTGAGCTATCAGACCTCGGTCAGCGGCAGTGGCAGCGATTTACTGACCTCATTTTTGGAATGCCGCGATAGCACGCAAGCGGTCTGTTTGCGTCCGACCACATTTATCTGGAGTGCTGCGCAAACCACCGCCACGCTTGAGAAAACCGCATCTTCCACCGGCTTAGGTGAACTCGTCGATTCCAAATTTGGCGACATCGACGGCGATGGCCGCACCGAACTGGTGTGGGTGCGCAATACCTCGGGGCAGTGCCCAAGTTCAGCGGTGCAGATTTCAAAAGCTACAAAAGATGCCACTGGCCGCGTCGTCATCGGACAACCGATTAACAGCATCTGCACCGGCTGGGATTCCACGCCCGGCGGCAACACCTTCGTCGGCTTGTTTTGGCAGCTATTTGATTACAACGGCGATGGCCGCGACGATTTGATGTTGGCACAGCGCCCGGATCAATTCAGCGGCCCGACCTTTTGGCGCGTGTATCTGGCCTCCTCGACGTTTGTCGGCTTCGAAGCTGTGCCTTCAATCACCACGCCAATCCCGGTGACGATTCACACCGCGCTGTCCACTCCGCCCGGCACGATGCAGTTTGGTGATTTGAATGGCGATGGCGTTTTAGATGCGGTCTATCCAAAACAAACTAATGCGAACCCGCTGACCTATCGCATATTCGCCCGCTATTTGGAGCGCAATACCGCTGGGGTGTTTGAGTATTCTCCCGAGTACAGCATCGACTTCGAATCCGCAGTGCCCAGCTATATTGTGTGCGGCGATTGCCTGCTGCGTAGTTTTGCCAAAACCGGCCAAAACCTGCGCGATATCAATGGTGATGGCCGTGCCGATCTGCTGATGACGGTCGCTGCCGGTGAAAATCCAAACCGAATCCCTGAGCTTTTTCGCAATCAAAAAATTTGGATGTCGATTGCCAGCCGCGTCGAAGGCAGCGCCAGCCTGAGTATGAAGTTTATTACCGGCACCGGCTCAGATCTCAACTCCAGCGACGCTGCGCCGCAAGTCGAAGGTGAAGCCGCCGATTTCAACGGCGATGGCTTGTCCGATTTGCTG
>JANNYO010000244.1:0-6083 GCA_031410115.1 Rhodanobacteraceae bacterium
CCGATGGGAGTGGAATAAGAGCTTCGGTATGCGCCATACACGGCACCGCCATCGTAAGTGGCGCTGTTATCACTAAGCGCAACATCGTTGGCGATGACGGTGCTGGTTCCAGAGATCGTTATTGCACCGCCGAAGCTTGCGCGATTTGCGCGAAAAATTACCCGGCTAAGTGCGAAGACGGGCGCTTGATAACCATTGACATAGACCGCCCCGCCGGATGTGCCTGTGCATTCTTCGATACTGAGGTCGCTAAAGCTGACCTGTTGGCCGTCTTGGAAAAAGATGCAGCCACCTAACGTGCCGCGCCCGCCGGAAATACTCATGCGTGACAAAGTAAACGGCGCATTTCCTTGCACGAACCAAACCTGATGCTGATGCGGCATGGTTTGATGCGGCAACGTCACGCCGCTAGCCCAGCGCACGCGCGTGCGCGCTACCGAATCACCGACAACTTCGAGCGCGTCCGTCACTAGCAGTGCGCCCGTTTTACCGTCTGGCGAATTCGGTGTTGCGTTGGTGAGCGTTAGCTCATAAATATTTCGCGCCAGTACGATGCGATCTGCGCCCGCGCGTTTATTACTTGCCAACACCGCTTGGCGCAGTGAACAACCGCCGCTGGGCTGGCAGCTAGGGAACGTGATGGCAGTGGGATTAGGATCGTCGGTGCGCGTAACGATGTAGTCGATCGCCCAAAGCGGTGTGGCTAATGCGCTGAGCGCGAGCGTGAGCACGAGTGTGAGCGTAAGGCAAATGTTTTTCATAATGAGTTTCCTAATTAGTTGATGGACTAAGCGTCCAAGTAAGGCTTCGCCGAGTAGGTGGATGGCGTCGGATCGGGTTATCGTGCTGGGGCTCGGCAAGTGCCGAGCCGTGGCACTCATCCGCGCACCGGCTTTCGCGCTTTCGTTTCGTGCTGCGCGCACTCACTCAAAGCCATCGCGCAGCAGCGGTGGCTCAAAAAATCGATAGGCAATCCCTTGGCCGATAAATTCCAAATCGGCATTGAGCCCTGCAACAAAGAGTGAGCCATCGGCATAGGCCCGAATGGCGCCACCAAAACCCGCGTTTGGGCGTGTCGCGTCGCTCAACTTCTGCGTTTGTTGCCAGGCGTTGCCAAGGCGCTCGAATACATACACGGCTTGGCGCCCGGCAATTTCTGCTGGGCAACCTAGAAACACCCGGCCCATACTCATGGCGCTGGTGTAGCAAGACAAACCTGCGTCATTGGGCTGTAGCGTGCTTTCAGGTAACCAACTACCACCGCTGGTGCGGTAAAGCTGCGCGGGTGCACGGGCGCCGCTTGGGCCGGTTGATGTCACCACGAGCAGGTCATTCTCACTGGCAATTTGATAGCCGAAGCGCTGTTCCGCCTGCGCACCGAACAGTGTGCTTTGCAGTTGCCACATGCCGCTTACGCGCACATAAGTACTGACGGAGCCAATGTTTTGCGCGCCGTTAAGCGTGGCAAATGGATTGTTAAGAACCAAACGGTCACCGTCTAGCTGCGGCGTTTCACAGGCGTGCGCAATGGTTTGCGTCAAGCTCCAGGTGCCGTCACCGGCGCGGGTGTAGACGTAGCTTTCGCCATTGAGCGTGCACACCACCGCGGTGGCGCCATCGAAAGCAAGGCCGCGGCCGAATTGCTGTTGTGCGCTGGGGTTCGCGGGAATGAGCTGAGCTTCCAGCGCCCAAAACCCTGCGCTTCGGCGAAACGCATAGACCGCACCGACGGCGTTGATGCCTTGGTTGGCGCGCTCGGGCGCGCCGACCAACAGGCTGTCACCGACGAGCGCTGGCGCACTACCAAAACTATCAAAAGCGGCGCCATCGGGTGCCAGTATTTTTTGCTCCAGTGGAAAAAAGCCGTTGCTGTCGCGTTGATGTACATACACCGCGCCGCGCCCGTTTTGGTTGCCGATGGCTTCGCCATAGGCCGTCACGGCAAGCGTGCCGCCGTCATAAGAAATCAAGCCGGCGCGCGCCAAGGTTAAACCTTGTCCCAAATCCATGGCTCGAGCAGGCACCGCAATGGTGCCGCCCACAATGCCCCGGCCAACCAGCACCGCGCCCTCTAATTGATTGCCATAGACCCGAGCGCGCGGGTTGCCCAGCAGCACGGTGGGGCCGGTGCGATCAATTGCTAAGCTAGCGCCGATACTGAAGTTGTCGTCCGCCAAGGTATCAACGCGTTGAGTCGCCGACAACAAGCCGGTAAACGTGCTGTTAAAACGCAGTACCGTGGCGGCGCCCTCGGCATTGCCGCTCACGTTGCTTTCGCAGGCACCCACCACAGCCCAATCGCCGTCCAGCTTGAGTGCACAACCAAAACCATCTTGGCTGCCAGCGGGCTCGGTCGATGTGATCACCGTGCGCGCGGTCCACACCCCCGCAGTGCGGGTGTAGCTGCGCACGCGTCCGCTGAGGCTGGAGCTAACGCGCTTGGATGCAATCAACAGGCGATCTGGCGTTGAGGTATCCGCACCGCTAATTGCCACGGCCGCGCCAAACTGATTGTTGCTTCTTACATCCGCATCCGGTTCGGCCAAGCGCGCTGCTTGCGTCCAGGTGTTTTGGGTCAGCTCAAACACATAGGCCGCACCCGCATCGGTGCGCAGCACGCCGCCTAGGGTGGTGATGTCCTCTAGCGGCGAACCCACCACGACCGCTCCGGCAACAATCGCCACCGAGGTGCCAAAGCCTGCCGATGGCGCGACGCTGGGCGTGAGTGACTGTGCGCTCCAGGTGGAGGTGACGCTATCGCGACGGTAGGCGTTGGCTGCTCCGCCGTTGGCATCACGCCCGGCCACCGCGATATTGCCGTCAATGGCGCAGCTAAAAAACGATGTGTTGGTAAATGTGTTGAGCTCACTGGTCCACGAGCTGACGTTGCGGCGATGAATCCGGATGTTGTTATTGCCCGTGCCGTTCGCACAAACAATGAGAAACCCGCTCTTTACACTCAGTGAAATCACCGAGAACGTGTTTGGCAGATTGATCGATTGGTCTGGCCTGCGCGTCCAAATCGCGTTGATTCGCTCGAAGGTGTGCACTTTGGCGGGTTGCACACTCGTCGCCAGGGTGGCAACCACGGCTAAATCACCATCAATGGCAACGTGCGTGCCAAATTGCTGACGTGGTGCACCATCGCCGGTTGCCATTGCGGTGAAACTGCCGGCGGCTTGATAAGAACTGGCCAGAGCCAAATGGGTAAAGATAGTCGCAGCGATCAGCGATAGAGAAATGCAAGTATTTTTCATAGCGGACTCATCTGCCGTGTCGCCTTCCGGCGAGACTCCAAAGGTTTGTTGGATGGATTGATGCGTTACTCAAAGCCATCGCGAAATAGTTCAGTGTAGACATAGACCACGCCATCAAACGCGGATTGCTCATCCGCTTCAGGTGCACTAACAAACAGTGCGCCGTTTGCCGCCAGCTGCATCGTGTTGCCGTAATACGATTGCGTTTGCGGCTTACTGGCAATTAAGCGTTGGGTTTGCAGCCAGCTACCCGCGCGCTTTTCAAAGATAAAAACGGCACCTTGCTGAGTGACGCTGACGGTGTGGGAAGATGCCGCGATCGCGATGCGCTCGCCGCGCACCGCGACGGTTTGCGTGCCATCGGTAGGCGTCAAACCAGTAGGAACCAAACTAGCTTCGGGCAGGAAATTGTTACCGCTGCGTCGGCGCACAATCACCGGCGTATTGACCCTTGCGCTGGCAATCGCCAACAAGCCTTGGTCGACACTCAAGCTGTAGCCATAGCCCTGCGGTGTGGGTACATTTGTGCCGTTGTCGGATGCGCCATTGCCCACCCAATTGCTGCCATCAAACAGCGATGAACGGACAAAACCCGCCTCCACGTCGCCAAACAGTGGGCCGCGCGTAATCGGGTTACCAATAATCGCCAGGCCATTGTCCCAGCCGCCCGCGAACATGCGCGATGAATAGGTGTCTAGGCCATAGCTCCAGGTGCCGTTGCTTTGGCGCGTGACGAGGGTGACGCCAACGTCATTGTTAGGCCCGCCAACGATGGTCGGCGGACACCAGCCGCCAATCATCGCGCGGGTACCGTCAAAAGCTATTTTGTAACCAAAGCCACGCCTTGCCGTGCTGGAACATTGACCTAATAGTTGCGCTTCAATATTCCACACGCCGCTGGTGCGCCGGTAGACGTAAACAATGCCGGCATCGGTGCCGTTCAAATCGACATAGGGTGCGCCGACCAGCGCGAGATCACCCGAAATGGCAACGGCGTCGCCAAAAAAATCCGCCATACCACCCTGCGGCGATTGCCAGCGCGCTTCGAGCGCGTACAGTCCATCGGCGCCGCGACGAAACACGTAGGCCGCACCGACGCCAAGGTTATTGCCCACCGCTTCGCCCGGCGCACCCACCAACACCGCATCCGCATCAGCGGATAGGGCACTGCCAAAGCGCGCGTTGAAAAGCCCTTGACCTAAATCCAGCGCGCGCGTCAGCGGCGGAAACGGCGTGCCAGCGGTGCCGATACTCATCAGCGTAATGCCTTGATCGACATTGCCGTACAAATCTGCCAGCGGCGCACCCGCCAACACGGTCGGGCCATTGCGATCTATTGCCACCGAGGCCCCGGCCGTAGCACCGGCCTCGGCTAGCGGATCTTCCCGCCGCACCATCACTCCGGCGGTAAAGCCCGGATTAAAATCCACGCAAAACACCGCACCGTTGTCGCTGCCGCTAAAGTTCAAACTTGGCGCGCCAATCACCGCATGGTCGCCGTCCATGCTGATGGTGCTGCCAAATAGCTGCCCGGCTTGTGCGGGCGGGTCTAAGGTGAAGGCCGAAACGTAATTGCTAACCCCTCGGCGATAGCCATACACACGCCCGCCTGCACCTTCGTTGCTGCCCACCAATAGGCGCTCAGGCGTGCCTTCGTCCAAACCACTCATGGCGACCGTATGACCAAAGCGCTGACTTGCCAGTGGCGTTACACCAGTTAGGCGATTAACTTGATTCCAGATGCTGCCCGTCAGCTCAAATACATAGGCTGCGCCCGCACTTTGCTGCAAGGTTACGTTGCTAACGTCCTCATCGGGTGCACCCACCACGACCGCCCCGGACACAATCGACACGCTACTGCCAAATCTTGCACCAGCTTGCGGCGTGCTGGGCGTGAGCGTGGCGGTAATGCTCCAGCTCGTGCCAACGTTGGCACGCGTCACCACATAGGCTGCGCCCGCATTGGTCGAGGCGTCTGGCCCACCAATGACAGCGCGCGTGCCGGCAATCGCAACGGCGTCCCCGGTATTCACAAACGTGGCGCTGTTGAAAAGAAACGCCTGATCCCAACCGCCGGCGCTGGCGCGCACGATGCGCACTGTGCGGCTATTCGTTGGCCGAAGCTCGGTGGTGTAAATCAGATACTCACCGCTTAAGGCCAGAGCAATGACCCGCTCGTTGCTGGCCTGCACGATGGACAGTTCCGGCGCGCGCTGGAACACACCCGCCACGCGCCGGTAGCCGCGCAAGTGCGCCGGGCTGACTTGATACACCACCGCCAAATCGCCATCGACAGCGACCTTGCTACCAAATTGCGCGCCGGGCAAACCCTCGCCGGAGGCGGTCGCACGCAGGGTTTGCAGTTGCCCATAGTCGGTGGCGACCGCGCTGAGTGGCAGCCACATCAACGTTGCTGCGATCAAGCAGCAGCGCCGCCAGAAACGTGGGTGAGATACCGTGATTGGGGTCAATGCGCGCATGGTGTGGCTCTGGTTGTGGACTCATAACAAGTACACGTAAAAACCGAGAGACAGGGGCCAACTCATAAAGCCAAATCGCCGCAGCAGTCGGTATGCAGCAAAATTTCGTTCGCCCAACTTTCATAAAGCCAAATCGCCGCCGCAGTCGGTATGCAGCAAAATTTCGTTCGCCACCTTGCGAATTGCCAGTTTGTGCTTAACGCACATCGCGGTAGGAATGCGCATTGACTGCGCACCCCCCGCACAGATCCCGGCGGGCGCAACTTACGCACCGGGCTCTTGCCTTGGATGGTTGACGAGGAAGCGCGTACTTGGCCACGGGTGCAGAATGCGGGGCATTGGAATC
>JANNYO010000245.1:0-12007 GCA_031410115.1 Rhodanobacteraceae bacterium
GAGCAAAACCCAGCTTGATGAATTGGTGCGCACCATTGAAGCGAGCGAGCGCGCACTCAAACGCGGGCGTGATGAGTTTAATCAGCGATTGACCTTGCGCACCAATGAAGTCGTTCGTGAATTAGAGCGAAAATTAGGTGAGGTGATTGCCGAAGTCGCAAAATCTCAGGGTGCGGACACCGTGATCAGCACCACGGCTACGGTTTACACCAATCCGCGCATCGACATTACTGACGCCGTGCTCGCCAAATTGCGCGCGCCGGGTAAATAGCGTTTGCTTGCTGTGAGCGTATTTACTCTTGCCGAGCTTGCGCACCGATTCCAGCTTGAGCTTGTCGGCGACCCACTGCATCGAATCACCAACGTTGCCACTTTGAGTGGCGCCGGCAGTGAAGATTTGAGCTTTTTTGCCAACGCCAGCTATCGCGCGCAGCTTTTGAAAACCTGTGCGGGCGCGGTTTTGCTGCGCGCAAGCGATCAGGCGGTTTGCCCGGTCAATGCGCTGATTAGCCGCAATCCGCACGCTGATTTTGCCCGCGTCGCGACGTTGTTTGCCCCGCCCTGCCCGGTTATGCCAGGCGTGCATCCAACGGCGGTGATTGAGCTTGGCGCAAACATCCATAGCTCGGCCCAGATCGGCGCACAGTGCGTGATTGCGGCAACAGCGGTGATTTCGGCGGGTGCAATCGTTGGCGCGCAGTGTTTCGTTGGGCCAAATTGCCATATCGGCGCAAACTCCGAGTTAATGCCGCGCGTCACATTGGTCAAGCGCGTAAGGCTTGGCCGCTGCGTAATCGTGCACGCGGGTGCGGTTATCGGTGCCGACGGCTTTAGTTTTGCGCAAGACGCTGGACAGTGGCTAAAAGTGCCGCAGCTAGGCGGCGTCATCATTGGCGATGGCTGCGATATTGGTGCGAACACCACCATTGACTGCGGTGCGCTGGATGACACCGTTTTGGGCGTGCAGGTCAAGCTCGACAATCAGATTCAAATCGGCCACAACGTGCGCATTGGCGATTACACAGCGATTGCAGGCTGCACCGCGATTGCTGGCAGTGCCACGATCGGCGCGCGTTGCCTGATTGCAGGTGGCGTCGGTATTGCTGGGCATTTAGAGATTTGCGATGGCACATCGATTATGGCGATGAGTTTGGTGACGGGATCGATCACCGAAAAAGGCACGTACGCTGGTGCCATGCCGCTGATGCCGCAGCGCGAATGGCGCAAAAATGCGGTGCATTTACGTCGGCTAGACCGCACACTGCGCGCAAAGACGATATCGCCAATAGACGAAAAGCAAAGTGACTGAGGAGGATCAAATATGACCGAAGCAACACTGACAATGCCGATAGACGTTACTAAAATCATGCAGCTATTGCCGCATCGTTATCCATTTTTGTTAGTGGATCGCGTGCTCAGTTTTGATGCCGGGAAAACACTCACTGCGCTTAAAAACGTAACCATTAATGAGCCGTTTTTCCCTGGGCATTTTCCTGGACATCCGGTGATGCCCGGCGTGCTGATTTTGGAATCCTTAGCGCAGGCCTGCGGTTTGTTGGTGCTGCTGTCAGCGAAAAATCTGTCCCCCGATACGCTGTTTTATTTCGCCAAAATTGATAATGCACGCTTCAGCCAAATCGTAAAACCAGGTGATCAGTTGATCTTGGAAGTTACGCAAGTCCGCATGCGCATGGGTATGGGCCAGTTTGAGACTAAAGCCTTGGTCGATGGCAAAGTGGTTGCCAGCGCCGATATGCTGTGCGCACAAAGATCTGCTCAAAAAGCCTGAAGTGCCGCAGTGGTCGATATGCGCCTCAATTAAAATTTGAAAACATAAAACCTATGAGCCTCATCCACCCCACCGCGATCATAGACCCAAAAGCTGAGCTCGATTCCAGCGTGCAGGTCGGCCCCTACAGCATCATCGGCGCGAAAGTAAAAGTTGGCGCCAACTGCGTCATTGGCCCGCACGTGGTGATTGAAGGCCCAACAACCATGGGCTGCGACAATCGCATCTGGCAGTTTGCATCGGTCGGCGCGGCACCGCAGGACAAAAAGTTTGCCGATGAGGACACCGAGCTGATCATCGGCCACCGCAATATGATCCGCGAAAATGTGACGCTCAATCGCGGCACCGTTGGCGGCGGCGGTAAAACCATCATCGGTGACGATAACTGGATCATGGCCTACGTCCACATCGCGCATGATTGCGTGGTCGGCAACCATACGATTTTTGCCAATAGCGTGACCTTGGCCGGGCACGTCACGATTGAGGATTACGTCATTTTAGGTGGTTTTTCCTTGATCCATCAGTACTGCCGCATCGGTGCGCATGCCTTTACCGGCATGGCGGCGAAAATCAATGGCGACGTGCCGCCATTTGTGATGATTGCCGGTGAAATGAGCGCGCCGCGCGGCATTAACTCAGAAGGCTTGAAACGCCGCGGATTTAGCAGCGATCAAATCATGGCGATCAAGCGCGCATATAAAACGCTCTACGCCAGTGATTTAGCGCTGAAAGATGCCTGCGCCGCACTGAATTTGGTGGCGGCAAGCGATCCCAACATTGGCGAATTCGTCAAGCTCGTTGAAAATAGTACGCGTGGGATTCAGCGGTAGCCCGGCGTCATACAATTGCTGGCATCGTTGCAGTTGAACGGTTCACTTGATCTTTGCAGCCCAGCCCCCAATCTAATCGGCTAGTTCATAACCGACGTCGATTAAACAGATGAGCAACCCACTGCCGCAGCAAACGCCGAAGCAAATTTCGGCCGAACTTGACCGCTACATCATCGGCCAGTCTGCGGCCAAGCGTGCGGTGGCGATCGCGCTGCGTAATCGCTGGCGCCGCATGCAGTTAGAGCCGTCCTTCCGCAATGAAGTAACACCCAAAAACATTCTCATGATTGGCCCGACCGGTGTCGGCAAAACCGAGATTGCGCGCCGCTTGGCAGGGTTGGCGAACGCGCCTTTTGTCAAAGTTGAAGCGACCAAATTCACTGAAGTCGGCTACGTCGGTAAAGACGTGGAAACGATTATTCGCGACTTGGTGGACGGCGCGGTCAAAATGGCGCGCGATCAGGCTGTTGCTGAAGTGAAAGAAAAAGCCACGGAAAAAGCGCGAGAGCGGGTCATTGACGCCCTGGTTCCGGTGCGCAAAGGCTTGAGTTTTGAGCATGATCCTGGACTTGCAGCGGAGGGTGACAGCGAAACCCGGCGCAAGCTGCGTGCGCAGTTGTTGGAAGGCAAGCTGGATGATCGCGAGATCGAAATTGAATTGGCGCAAACCTTGGGCGTCGAAATCATGGCACCTCCGGGCATGGAAGAAATGAGTAGCCAACTGCGCGGCATGTTTCAGTCAATGGCCAATGGCAAAACGCAAAAGCGCAAATTGATCGTGAAAGTAGCGCTGCCGCTTTTGATCGAAGAGCAGGCAAGCAAAATGATCAATGAGGAAGAGATCAAGCAAAACGCGCTGACTAACGCTGAGCAAAATGGCATTGTTTTTATTGATGAAATTGACAAAGTTTGCCAGCGCTCCGATTTCGGCGGTGCCGGTGTCAGCCGTGAAGGCGTGCAGCGCGACTTGTTGCCACTGGTTGAGGGCTCAACAGTTACAACCAAGCACGGCATGGTCAAAACCGACCATATTTTGTTCATTGCATCGGGCGCGTTTCACTTGGTGAAACCATCGGATTTGATCCCGGAATTGCAGGGCCGATTCCCCATTCGCGTTGAACTATTTGCCCTAACCGTCGATGATTTCGAGCGCATCCTGCGCGAGCCGCATAACGCGCTGACCAAACAGTACAGCGCGCTTTTGGCAACCGAAGGCGTAACGCTGCAGTTTACTGACGATGGCATTCGCCGGCTGGCGGAGATCGCGTTTCAGGTCAATGAAAAAACCGAAAACATCGGCGCGCGCCGACTGCACACGGTGTTGGAAAAACTGTTGGAGCAAATTAGTTTTGACGCCGATGAAAAAACCGGCACCACCTTGCTTTTGGATGCGGCGTTTGTCGAAGCACAGCTGGGCTCGTTGGCGGGCAATGAGGATCTGAGTCGGTATATCTTGTAGCAAAGATTCAGCCGACAACCAGCGGCGAAGCGTTAAGCTCGGCGGCTTCGTTTTCCAATTTGCGTGCCCATGACTGACCCAATACCTAGCTTGCCCACAGCCTATGACGCCGCTGCGATTGAAGCCAGCGCGCAGGAGTTTTGGCAGCAAAATCAATGCTTTAAAGCCGTTGAGGACAGTGCGAAAGAAAAATTCTATTGCCTGTCGATGCTGCCCTACCCGTCCGGCGCACTGCACATGGGGCACGTGCGCAACTACACCATCGGCGATGTGGTCAGCCGCTACCAGCGCATGCTCGGTAAAAACGTGATGCAGCCGATGGGTTTTGACGCCTTTGGTTTGCCCGCTGAAAATGCCGCGATTAAACACAAAGTGCCCGCCGCGCAGTGGACATATTCCAACATTGACTACATGCGCACCCAACTAAAAGCCTTAGGTTTGGCCTATGACTGGAGCCGCGAAGTCATCACCTGCAAGCCTGATTACTATCGTTTTGAGCAAGCGTTATTTATCAAGCTGTTTGAGAAAGGCTTGGTGTATCGAAAAAACTCCGTAGTCAATTGGGATCCGGTCGAACAAACGGTGTTAGCTAACGAACAAGTGAGCCCGGATGGCCGCGGCTGGCGCTCGGGCGCGCTGGTGGAAAAGAAAGAAATTCCACAGTGGTTTTTTAAGATCACCGCCTACGCGCAGGAATTGCTTGATGAGTTGGACAACTTAAAAGACTGGCCTGATTCCGTTAAAACCATGCAGCGCCACTGGATCGGGCGCTCGGAAGGTTTAGAGATTGATTTCGCCTTAATCGATAACGCGATCAGCGACAAATTAACCGTCTACACCACCCGCCCAGACACCCTTTGCGGCGTCACCTTTATCTCCGTGGCGGCGGAACACCCGCTGGCAAAGCATGCGGCAGCAAGCAACGCAGAACTAGCGGCGGCGCTGGCGGATTTGAGCAAAGGTGGCACGGCGGAAGCGGAAATTGAGAAAGCAGAAAAGCGCGGCGTGGCGCTGGGAATCGATGCCATTCACCCGATCACCAGAGCCAAAGTGCCGATTTGGGCGGCAAATTTTGTCTTGATGGGCTACGGCACCGGTGCAGTGATGGCCGTACCTGGACATGATCAGCGCGACTGGGAAATGGCGAGCAAATATGGCTTGCCAATCACCCAAGTGATTCGCGCGCCGATTGATAGCGGGGTGGATTTAACTGCGGGTGCTTACATCGATTACGGCGTGTGTATGAATTCCGGTAAATATGATGGCTTGGCCTTTAAAGCTGCGTTTGAGGCGATAGCGGCCGACCTGTCGGCGGCTGGGCGCGCGACGCGTAAAGTTAATTTTCGCTTGCGCGACTGGGGTGTTAGCCGCCAGCGCTATTGGGGCTGCCCGATTCCGATGTTGTATCGTGCCGATGGCAGCTCAGTGCCGGTGCCATTGGATCAATTGCCAGTGATATTGCCGGAAAACGTCGCATTCAGCGGCGTCACTAGCCCGCTCAAAACCGATCCGAATTTCATCAACTACACCGACCCGGTTACCGGCGAAAAGTTAACGCGCGAAACCGATACTTTCGATACCTTTGTCGAGTCCAGCTGGTATTACGCACGCTATTGCTCGCCCGGTGCCAATACGATGCTGGACGCCCGCGCAAATCATTGGCTGCCGATTGATCTCTACATCGGCGGCATCGAACACGCGGTGATGCATTTGCTGTACTTCCGCTTCTGGCACAAAGTGATGCGTGATGTCGGCTTCGTTAGTTCCAATGAACCGGCGACGAAATTACTGTGTCAGGGCATGGTGGTGGCGGATACCTACTACCGTCAGGAAACCGAAGACGGTCCGAAAACCTATTTCACGCCAACCGAAGTCAGCGTTGAGCGCGACGCCAAAGGCCGTGCGCTGCGTGCAATCCTTTTGAAAGATAGCGCGCCGGTGGTCATAGGTGCCGTTGAAAAAATGAGTAAAAGCAAGGGTAACGGCGTCGATCCACAGTCGATGATCGACAAATACGGCGCTGATACCGTGCGCCTGTTTTCTATGTTTGCAGCCCCACCCGATCAGAGCTTGGAATGGTCCGAAACCGGCGTTGAAGGCATGCACCGCTTCGTCAAACGCATCTGGCGCATGGTGACTGAGCACCTCGCTGCGGGCGCCACAACGGGCGTTTTTAGCAACGCGGACGCTACCAGCGAACAAAAGGAGCTGCGCACGCAGCTGCATGAGGCGATCGCAAAAGTCGGGCGCGATGTCGGTGAGCGTTTGAATTTCAACACCGCCATTGCTGCGGTTATGGAGCTAACGAACGCGATCAGCAAATTTGATGAGACTTCAGACAATGCGCGGACTTTGCGGCAAGAATGTTGGAGCGCGATTACCCTGATGTTGGCACCCATCGCGCCACATTTATGCCACCAGCTTTGGCAGATGCTCGGTTATCGCAGCTTGATTTTAGATCAGCCCTTTCCCCAGGCCGAAGCTTGTGCACTTGTCCGTGATGACGTGACTTTGGCAGTACAGGTTAACGGCAAATTACGCGGACAAATCACCCTAGCAAAATCGACGGCGAATGCGGACATTGAAGCGGAAGCAAAAATTGCCGTGGCAAAATACTTAGAAGGAATGACCGTGAAAAAAATTATTTTGGTGCCGGGCAAGCTTGTCAGCATCGTGGTGGCTTGAGATGCAACGTGCGATTGCAATCTGCGTGCTCGCAGCCCTGATTTCCAGCTGCGGATTCCAACTGCGCGAAAGCGCGCGCTTGCCAGCAGGTGTCGACGCCATCGTCGTGCAAAGCGCCGATCCACTGAGCGCATTGGCGATTGAATTGCAGCGCACACTGCAAGCCAATGCGGCGTCTGGCAGCGCCAACGCAACGTCGGCGCGCTTGGAAATCATCAGCGAAAGCCTAACGCGGGAGATTTTGAGCGTAAACGACCGCGCCCGCGTCAGTGAGTTCGTGCTGGTCGGTAAAGCGCGCGCACGCTTGCTTAAGGCAAGCGGTAAACCGGGCGCCGACGGCGTTGTCGCTGAAGTCGAAATCATCCCAGCCTTTGACGTGTCGGTGCGGCGCGAATACAGCTTCGATGAGGCCCAGGCCTTGGGTGCAGCCCAGGAGGAAGAAATCATTTCCGCCGAACTCAATCGCGAGCTAGCGGAGCTGATCGTGTTGAAGTTACAGCGCTAGACTGATGCGATCATTCAAACCCCGAGCGAAACAGCGCATCTACGCCGCTTTCCAGTGCGCCCAAATCAGGTGCCGCGCCGGAAAAGTTGTCATTGATGCCCGGTAAAATCGCGCCGCGATCGAGTGCCGCACTGGTCGCTGCCAATTGAAAATTTCCGCTCGCCGGATTGACGAACTGTGGCGGCGCATTGACGCCGTTGATTTCTTGGTTCTGCGCTGTTTGTAGAGCCGCTAAATTGGCGTAGTTAGTTCCCTGCCATTTGACAAATCGAGCCGCGTCGCTGGTGTAAAGCAGGTCGAAATTCCAGTCCAAATTAACGATATTGGTTTTTTCCAAAACATAACGTGTGCCGGAAAAAATATTGTTGCGTGCACGAATAAAGGTGGTGTTGCCGCCAGCGAGAAGATTCATCGCTTCGGTGCCCGGGGCTGCGGTTACAAAGCTATTGTGATATAGCAATATCGGCCCAATCGGGGTGCTGAAACCGCTGTTGATTTTTAAGCCGCTCGCGGTGTAACCATCCTGCTGACTGGTGCGCGTGTTGCCAAAGTTGTAGGCAATATTGCGGACAAAATAGGTTGGCCCAGGTGCTGCGGGTGCAACCGCAAAAGCCATGTGCACATCAATGATGGTGTTTTCAAAAATGCGCACATTGGCGCAATAGCCTTCGGGTTCCAAGGCGTCATCATTATGGCGGCTCAGGGTGTTGCGATAGATATCTACTTCTGTGGTGAACGCGGCGATACCATTTGTGCCCATCGGCGGCGGTGCGTCGCCACAGGGGCCAATGCCGTTGAAACCACCGCTGATGTTATTGCGCCGAATCACGTGGCCCCGATCAATGTCATTGGTTAACACCACCGCATTGTTTTCCGAGCTTGAACCTTTAGTTTGATCCCAGGGCCAGCCGGAAATCGAGCTGTCATTAAACACATTGTCCTCAATCCGATGGCGCGCGCCGCCTTTGATCCAAACGCCGGCGCTGCCGACATCATGGATACGATTGCCACGGACGATGCAATCGTTGGCATAGCGCAAATAAACGCCCTTGCCAAAATCGCTCGCGCCAAAATAGCGAATCTCGAAATTCTCGATGCGCACGAACGATTTGCCATCCAGTAGAAAACCGTTCTCAAAGCGCGCTGCAAAAACGCTGTGTGCGCTTGGCGCGGAGCCATCGCTAAATTTAAGATACAAATTGCTGCCGTCGTACCAAAAACCACCCGGCGCACCGGCGGCAAGGTTTTGTAAGGCCGCTAATGATGTATAGCCAAACAATCGCCCCTGTTCGGTGCTGACATGCCCGGTGGCGAATGAAATCGCGCGCTGATGCACGCCACTTGCAAGTGCATTCCAGCCGTTGGTACTAATCAAACTTGGCTCGGAGCCGTCCAAAATTGCCCCCGTTTGCGCCCGAAATACAATCGGCTGGTTCGCCGTACCCGAGCGCGGCACGATTACTTGCTCAAAATACGTGCCCGCCGCCACCGAAACGATATCGCCTGCCTGCGCCAAATCTGCCGCGCGCTGCAGCGTTTGCAGCGCGCTGCCGGCACTCAGGCCAGTGTTGGCATTGTTGCCGGTTGGTGCAACAAATAGCGTGCGTAATGTCGGTTCAACCAGCGTGTCTGGACGGGTCGAAAACGCCGCAGTAGTGACCGAATTAGTGACGCCGTCGACGTCGGTCAAGCTCAGTCGCAGCTCATGTGCAGTGCCAGGATTTAGGTTAAAAAGGCTGCCGACAAAGTGTGTTGCGTCGATACGAATCAGCGGCTGCGCCTGATGAAACTGTGCCTCGTCTGCGCGCCGCCACGCCAAATTCGCGATGGCATTGCGATTCACATCCCCGGCGATCACCGCGATTGCACCGGCGGTTTCGAGATTTCCATAGCCTTCTAAAGTGGCAAGCGTGATAGCGTTTTGCGCGCTTGCGGCAACGCTCAGCATGAGCCCGGCAATGCCGACAACGAGGCTGAGTTTCTGCGGGAGTTTTGGCATAGTCAAGATGTCGTCGGCAATGATGTTGGCTAGAGGGTAATCTGATTACTAAGTAAATTTCTGCGATTGGGCCGTGCTTTTTGCGTTGCATTTTACCGGCCTCCGGAGCGCTGCCTAAGGCATTTTGCACCCAGGCACTGAACACCAAAACAACCATCATATTGCTGAAGCATTGCGGTAACACCGCTGAAACTTTGTTCGTCTGTACTCCAGGTGTCTCTTAACTTGGTTGGAGTTCTTATGCGATTTAATGGTGCTTTACTGCGCTTTGCGCTCGCACTTATGCTTCCCGGCGCTCTGTTGGCGCAATCGTTAGAGTTGAGCCGTCGCGGCACGTTTGCCTCCAATCTTGTGGCGGGCTCAGAAATCGTCGCGCATGACCCCGCGACCCAGAGAATCTTTATCACCAACGGCGCGGCAAATCGAATAGACGCCGTCAGTATTGCCAATGTTGATGCGCCGGTACTGGCCTTTAGCATTGATGTCAGCGCCCTTGGCGGAGTCAACAGTGTCGCGGTGAAAAATGGCTTCGTCGCCGCAGCGATCGCCAACAGTAGCGCGACGACGCCGGGCGTAATTGCGGTTTACGGTACTGATGGCGCATTGCGTCGAGTGTTCTCCGCCGGTGTGCTGCCGGATCATGTCAGCTTCAGTCCGAACGGCAACTTTTTGCTGTCCGCCAATGAAGGGGAGCCAGTGGGCATCGCTGGACAACCCTCATTCGTTGATCCGCGTGGCTCGATCACGTTGATCGATTTGACCTTCGGAATTGACAAAGCAGTGGCGACGCAAATTGACTTCAGCGCATTTGACGGCCGGGAAAATGAGCTACGCGCACGCGGCGTGCGAATTTTCCCGAACCGCTTGCCCAGTCGCGATTTCGAACCAGAGTACATTGCCGTTTCACCCGACAACGCACGCGCCTTCGTTACGTTGCAAGAGTCCAATGCCTTTGCCGTACTCGATCTAGCCGCACGCAGTATCGTTGACATCGTGCCTGCCGGACTGAAAGATCATAGTCGTAACCTGCCAACAGTGATCACCACAAACTTCCCCGAATTGCCGATTTTGGGCTCGACACCGGCGATGCAGCCGATACGCTTGGGCGGCTTTTCTGGGCTGTGGTTTGAAGGCGTCGAAGGCCCCACCGGGCGCTTACGTTTTGCCACCGTGCCTGATCGCGGCCCGAATGGCGAGCCCAGCAACGTCGATGCTGACCCCGCACTTGAGCGGCCTTTTGCCTTGCCCAGCTATCAACCCCGCGTGGTACGTTTTACCTATAACCCGGTAACGCAAGACATTGCTTTGGGTGCGCAGTTATTGCTCACCCGTGGCGATGGCTCGCCGATGACCGGGCTTCCCAACATTGCCGGCCTCGACGAGGAACCGGTAGATTTGTTCGGTGCCGCATTGCCCTATGACCCGCTCGGCGCGGATTTAGAAGGCCTGGTGATCATGCCAAACGGCGATCATTGGATGGTGGACGAATATCGCCCCGCCATTTATCGCTTCAACAGTGCGGGTATGTTGCAGGCGCGCTATGTACCCGCGGGCACAGCAGCCCTTGCTGGACAGGCGTTGGGCACGTTTGGCAGCGAAACATTACCAGCGGAATACAGCAGCAGGCGCGCCAATCGCGGCTTTGAAGGCATGGCCTTTGATGCTGACACGGGCATTTTATACGCCTTCATTCAAACGCCGCTGGCCAACCCAAATTTGGCAACCAGCAACGCGTCCAAAGTGATTCGAATGCTTGGCATCAACCCAACCACGGGCGCGGTGGTTGGGGAATATGTTTATCCGATGGATAAAGTCGGCTTTCGTGAGCAAAACACCGACAAAATTGGTGACGCCGCCTACGCGGGCAACGGGCGCTTCTACATCATTGAAAGGGATGATTCGGTGCTGCGCAGCGGCAAGAAAATGCTGTTCCAGTTCAGCCTGATCGGTGCCACCAATTTACGCGCGGCAGGCGCGCCGCCGCTGCTGCCGGGCTTAACGCTGGAACAACACACGCTCGATCAACTTGCCCAAGCCGGTATTCGGACCGTGCAAAAAATCAAAGTGGCGAATTTGCCCTCATTGGGCTATTTCGAAGGCGACAAGTTGGAAGGCATGGCGCTGATTGCGGATGGCCAATTGGCATTGCTTAATGACAACGACTTTGGCATCGCGCCGATCGTTTTGCCAACGCCGCCGAATGGGAGTGTGCCGATGCGTGCCAGTCCAACCCCGATTCAGCTAGGAATTCTGCGTTTCAATCTTGCCAGTGGCTTGGACGCGTCCGACCGCGATGGCCCGGCAAACGGGCCATTGATCAATATTCAAAATTGGCCGGTGTTTGGCATGCACATGCCTGATTCGATCGCAAGTTTTAGTGCCAACGGGGCCACTTTTTATGCCAGTGCAGGGGAAGGGGATGATCGCGGCGAAGTCGCACGCATCGGCGCTGCAACAGTATCGCTGGACGCCCAAGTGTTTCCCACCGCAGTGGCACTGAAAGGCAATGCCCAGATCGGGCGATTGAACGCATCGACCATTGATGGCAATTTAGATGCGGATGCAGAACTAGAGCAGCTTCAGGTGTTGGGCAGCCGCTCGGTCAATATTTGGGATCAGTTTGGCAATTTGGTTTACGACAGTGGCGATATTTTAGAACGCGCCACCAGCGCCGTCGGCAGCTTCAACTCAGATCACGAAGCCAATCAAAGCAGCGACACGCGCAGCGACAACAAAGGGC
>JANNYO010000246.1:0-4445 GCA_031410115.1 Rhodanobacteraceae bacterium
CAAAGTGGTGTGGTCAGATACGTTGTTTCATATGCTGGAAATGACGCCACAACCAACAATCGAACTCGACGTCGCGTTTGCCTGCGTGCATCCAGGGGATCAAGCGCGCTTGCTGCCATGGTGGGAACGCATGCAAGTCGACCCACAGCCGATGCAGCGGGAAATGCGCTTGGTTAGCGCAAGCAACAAAACCGTGTGGATGCGCGTCAGTGGCAAACCAAAACTGTTGAACGGCAAACTTTGGCGCGTCGTTGGTACTTGCCAAGACATTACGGCGGCGAAAATTGAACAGGCCGAGCTAACCCGCCGCGCGCAAATGGACACCGAAACCGGGCTGATGAATCGCGCTGCCGCGCTGGCGCAATTGCAATTGAAACTCGATGCACATGCGACACCAGATAGCCGCGAAACGCAGATCAACGATCTGCTGCCCGGCCTATTACTTATTGATTTGGATCGCCTGCACCTGTTGGAGACGATCGTCGGTGAAGTGGCGAGTGACGCCCTGTTAATTGCTGCCGTTGCCCGCCTGCGCGCGAATCTTCCGGCACACGCCGACCTCGCGCGTTTTTCTGACGTTGAAATCTTGGTGATGATCGATGTCAACAGCGAAGCCGCACTCTGGCAGCACGCTGATCGCGTTAGCCATGCTTTCAGCCAGCCGTTTGCCAGCGGTGGCGAGGAGTTTTTATTGAATCCCGCCATTGGCGTCGCGCGCTTTCCCAGTGATGGCAACCGTTTGCCATCGCTATTGCGCCATTTAGACGCCGCCACCACCGAAGCCAAACAGCGCAGTGGCGCCGGCTGGCAGGGCTTTTCTGCTGGCCTTGCGATGAAATTACGCCAGCGCCTGCAGCTCGAAGCACAGCTGCGCAAAGCCTTGGAGCAAAACGAATTCACCTTGCTGTATCAGCCCAAAGTCAATCTGCGCACCGGCGCGCTGTTGGGGGTCGAAGCACTGTTGCGCTGGAACAATCAAATCCTGGGTGAGCTATCGCCCACGGTGTTTGTGCCCTACGCCGAAAGCACCGGCGATATCGTGCCGATAGGCGCTTGGGTATTGCGCGAAGCGTGCATGCAAATGCGGCTGTGGCGCGCCGCCGGGTTAAACATCGGACATGTCGCAGTGAACGTTTCGTTCCGCCAATTTTTATCCGAACGATTTACCCGCGATGTCAGCGACGCCCTGCGCGACAACGACTTACCGGGCGAATGTTTGGAGTTAGAACTGACAGAACGGGTGTTCGTTGATGATGGTTTCGAGACGCAAAACACCATCGCCGATCTGCGCCGCCTGGGGGTAAAAATTGTGATTGATGATTTCGGCGAAGGCTATAGTGCGCTTGGCTATCTGCGGCGGCTCAATGTCCACGGCATCAAAATCAGCCATCACTTTATGCGCGAAATTCCGCACAGCGATGTCGATACCAAAGTGTGTCGCGCGATGATTATGATGGCCGACAGCCTAGGCCTAAGCGTCGTCGCAGAAGGTGTAGAAACCCCGGCACAGTGCGATTTTCTACTGAGTTTAGGCAGCGAAGTGGCGCAAGGATTTATGTTTAGCGCGCCGATTCGTGCATCGGTACTGCCCGAATTTATTGCCGCCGGCGAGCGTGGTCGGATGAATTTGGAGTAGCGGCGCGCAAGCTCAGTCCGCACGCATTGCCACAACCGGTGAAATCGCGCGCGCCCGCAGCGCTGGTAGGGCGCAGGCGCAAACGGCGGCAAAGACAATCGCGCTGAGCGCAATCGCAATTGCTGCACCATCGCGCTGCGCCTGGAAGTTTAAGCGTTCCGCCAGCAAGCTTTGAACCGCAAACGCCAGCGGCAGCCCAAGCACACAGCCAATAGCCAACAGGCCTACACCGTCTTTAAACACCAGCGCGACGATGCCACGTTGTGGCGCGCCCAGCGCTAGTCGCACGCCAAACTCAGCGCGGCGGCGCTCAATCGCAAAGGCCATTACGCCAAAAGTGCCGACCATCGCCAACAGGAGCGCCACCAGCGAAAACGCGCCTGACAGGTTTGACACCAAGCGCTGGGGCTGCAGCTTTGATTGCCGCATATCGTCCAAGCTGCGCACATCAAACAGCGGCAAACCTGGGTTTAAAGTGGCGATCGTGGCGCGAATCTGCGCCAAATCGATTACCGCGCCGGTTTTTGCGCGAAGTGCAATGTGCGTTTCATTGCTGCCGCCGACTTGATAGCTCGGCATGTACACCGAGCCACGCGCGGTTGCTAGCCCTGGATTAACGCGCTCGACGTTGCCGACCAAACCCACCACGATTAACCGCACCGCATCGCGCTGAATGGTCTTGCCGATCACATCCAACGTACCAAGCAGGGTTTGCGCCGCTTGCAAGTCGAGCACCACAACATCCGGGCGCAATTTACCCGCATCACTGCTATTGCCTGCGGCTTCACCCGCATCACGCGCGTCGGTCACTAAAAAATCGCGCCCAGCTTTGAGCGGAATTCGCAGTACCTCGAACATGCCAGGCCCGGTGACAACCATGTTCATTTGCTCCTCGCGCGTGGTGAAAGCCGAGGTGTAGGTGCTGTTCCAATTGTTGCCGTTAAACGGCAGATGTTGGCTTAAGCTGACCGCTGCCACCCCCGGCATCGCGCGCAGCTTGCCGTCCAAAGCTTGCAAAAATTGATTGCGCACCAGCTGATCCTGATACGCCGGGCCGCTCAGATTAAATTTCATGGTTTGCACGCCGGTGCTGACAAAGCCATTGTCACCGGCGTTGCGCCGGGCAAAATCACGCACCAGCATCAACGCCGCCGCCAGCAGCGCGATCGCTAACGCAATTTGCACGCCCGACAACCAGCGGCGCAAGCGCACCAAATCCACACTTGCACTGATCGCGCGCCCAGCCATGCGCAAACCCGCATTCAACGGCGCGCGCATCGCCACCCATGCGGCAAGCAGGCTTGCCAACGCCCCGCTCACGATGCCTAGAAACAGGCTACCGAGAAAGATTTTTGCGCTCAGCGTGGGTTGAATCAGGCTCGGGCCAATCAGCTGCTGGGCGGCAAATGGCAATAAAAAATACGCGAGCAGCACGCCCAACACCGCCGCCACCGCTGCGATCAGCATACCCTCGAATAAAACACTGAAAAAAATCTGCCGCGCAGGCGCGCCGATCGCACTGCGCAATGCCAATTCCCGGCCCCGCTCGATCACCTGGGCGCTCAGCAAATTGGCGATATTGGCGCAGGCAATCAGCAGCACACCAAGCACCGCATAAATCAGTAGTTGCGCGTTTTTCAACACGTCACCATGAATATTGGCGCGCAAACTTTGCACGCCAGCACTCTGGTGTTCGTCAACAAAGGTTTTTTCCCGCGCCGCACCGGCACGTTTGGCATAGCGCGCAAACAGCTCGGTGGCCTTTTTTTCCACAGCGTCAGGGCGCGCACCGGGTTTAAGCCGCGCAAACATGCGCCAATAGTCGCTGCCGCGTTCCTCATCGCTCAACTCTTTGGCATCAAATTGCGCCGGAATAAAATAGTCATTACCCATATTTTGATCAACGCTCACTGCACCCGGCGGCAAAATGCCCACCACTTGCCGGGGCGCACCGTTCAACTCAATCAATCGCCCGATAATCCCAGCGTCGCTATTGAAATGCGTGCGCCACACCTGATCGCTCAGCACCACAATCGGCGCCGAATTTTCGATGCCATCGCTTGCAATAAACACCCGTCCCAGGGCAGCTGCCCAGCCGACCGTGCTAAAAAACGTCGGGCTGGCGTACAGCCCAGTCAATCGCACCGGATCAGCGTTCGGGCGCGCTAAATTGCCACCAATGCCGTAAAAAATAGCGGCATCTTCGATTTCGGGAATTTCGCGCTTGCGCTCAATGAAGTCGGGAATAGACACGTTCGAGAACTCACTGTCCCACGCCGGGTATTGGTTGTGCACCGACACCAATCGCTCAGTTGCCTGAAAGCCCAAAGGCCCCACCAATAAAAAATCCAACACGCCATACAGCGCGCTGTTCGCACCCAGCACCAAGGCAAAAATCGCGATTGCAAGCCAGCTCGCCGGACGTTTCGCCAATACGCGGGCGGTGAAACTTAGGTCTGTGAACAAACGCATGGTGAACCTCAAAAGTGCTGAACGCCAACAATGGCATACACCACCTAAGCAAAGGTTGTGCCTATTCAAAAAGCCATATCGCCAAACCAGTCGGTATGCAACTAAACCACTATTCGCTCATAAATCATCCTGATTGGCGCTATTCCTACGAAGGGCTTTGCAAACAAACCGCACCTGTGGTTTTACTTACTCGTAATCCCCGCACCCACCGGCCAAAATCATCGAAAACCGCGTACAGCGTTGGCAATACCACTAGGCTTACCGCAGTAGAAAAAATCAGGCCGCCAGCGATTGCCCGCGCCATCGGGAAATACGGTGGGCCATCGCCACCACCGCC
>JANNYO010000247.1:0-7300 GCA_031410115.1 Rhodanobacteraceae bacterium
CGATAAATAAGCCTGCAAACACTAACGGCAACCCGGGCAGCGCCGGAAGAAGGGTGCCAGCCACGCCGACTAGTACCAGCGCGGCGGCTAAAATCATCCACAGCATCATCGAAAAATCCTCACAGTTAAGAGCGACACAATGTGCGCCGATTGCGAAACAGCATGCTGCGCGGACGCCAATGCGTTCACATATGCCAAAAGGCGCGTGTTTTCGGATAAGCGGAATGCGTTCATCCTAGTCGTGGTGCCGCGATTAAAGCAAACTTGGGAAATTGAGCATATTTTGGGAGAAAATAATGGATAAGCGTTGGCTGTGCGCCGGGCTGTCTGTGCTGTGTTTTTTAGGCTCCGCAAAGATGGGCTGGTTTAGAGGCCTGATTTTACCCATGACTGGCGTTGGATTTATCTTCGCGGGCATGTGGATATGGTTCGCTGATCGCATGGCGTCAAGCTCCAATCAGCAGGGGCTGTACATACCCACGCCGGCTGAGTTGGCGGCGATTAAACAGGCCGCACTGGCGCAGCAGCGTGCGGTTGCGCCGGTGTCAGCGGCTGATCAGGCGGCATCACCCGATCTTGCTGCGCCCGTGCCGACACCCGAGCTCCAAAAGCCGGCGCCCGATCCGCACGCTTCAGCCGGCAAAATTGCACTTACGATGCCGTCGAACACTCAGCCTGCGAAACTTCCGCTAGCCTCCAAAGCGGCGCCACCAACTGGGCGGGCGGTGTTTGATTTGGGCAAGGAAGCGCCGATCGTTCGGGTCAAACCGCCGCAAACTTAAGGCAACATTGAATGAATGTCGTAATCGTCGGCAGCTATGTGCAGGACTATGTTTGGCAAGTGCCCGCATTACCGGCGCTCGGCGAAAGTCGTATCGGTACCTTTTTTACCGGCCCGGGCGGAAAAGGCTTTAATCAAGCCATTTGCTGCCATCGTCAGGCGGTCGAGACACTTTTTATTGCAGCAATCGGCGCTGACGCCCCCGGCGCAGGCGCGCGCGCGACCGCAGATTCAGCCGGTTTGCGCTGCGCTTGGCAGACCAGCGACGCGCCAACAGCGGCGGCATCGGTCATCGTCGCGGCCGACGGCAGCAATCTCATCTGCGTAGCGCTGGGTGCAAATTTGAGCTTAAACAGCACCCACATTACCGCCCATCGGGACGTGATCGGGCGAGCCAAAGTATTGTTGACGCAGCTGGAAACCGAGCTTTCGGCCAGCTCGGAGGCGCTTACGCTCGCGCGTGCCGCCGGGGTTCTGACGATGCTCAATCCGGCACCGATTAATCCACTGGTGAGTACCGAACTGATTGCCCTGGCCGACGTGCTAACGCCGAATGAAACCGAGTTTGCGTTTCTATTAAAAACCCTGCACGGCATTGAGCTAGCGCCAAATTGGTGGCAGCGTCCCGATGCCGAATTGCATGCCTGGGCGCGCAGGTTAAGCAGCCATACCGTTGTTATTACCTTGGGCCGCGAAGGCGCATTTGTGTCCCACGCGCCGTATCGACTGCGTGGTGATCTTGAGCATTGCTATCGGGTGCCGGCATTGGCGGTTAAAGCGCTGGATACCACCGGTGCTGGGGATGCGTTTAATGCTGGCTTAGCGGCGGGTATCGTCAAATATGGCAGCCACGATTTTTCTCGCGCAGCATCGTACGCGACCCAGGTCGCAAGCTTGAGCGTAGAACGTATGGGCGCTGCACTGGCAATGCCCAGCGCCGCAGAGGTTCATGCGCGTTGGGATTAGGTGTTTTGCCGAAGCGGAGTCTCGCCGGAAGGCGACACGGCAAAAAGAGTCTCGCCGATACTGCTTAGCAAGCTAATTATTTTTGCAATAAGCGGTTGCACGAATTAGAGTGTGCTCCGCAGTTGATCCACATGAATTACCCTCAATCCAAGCGGTAATTCGGGGCTTCTTTGGTAATTTGTACGTCATGCACATGCGACTCGCGCACGCCGGCACTGGTGATGCGCACGAACTCGGGCTTGCTGTGCATCTCGGACACCGTGGCGCAACCGACGTAGCCCATCGATGCGCGCAGGCCGCCCATCAGCTGATGCACGATCGCGCGGATTGAGCCGCGATAGGGCACGCGGCCTTCGATCCCTTCTGGGACCAGTTTTTCGGCGTCGACTTCATCCTGAAAATAGCGATCTTTTGAGCCTTTTTGCATCGCCGCAAGCGAGCCCATGCCGCGATAGCTTTTGTAGCTGCGGCCTTGATAGAGCTCGACCTCGCCCGGCGCTTCTTCGGTGCCGGCGAACATGCCGCCGATCATCACGCATGCGGCGCCTGCGACCAGGGCTTTGGCGATATCACCGGAATAGCGAATGCCGCCATCGGCGACGGCAGGAATATTGTGCCCAGCATCCGCCAAGGCGCGGCTGACCATCGACACGGCGGTGATTTGCGGCACGCCAACACCGGCAATAATGCGCGTGGTGCAAATCGAGCCTGGACCAATGCCGACCTTAACGCCGTCGGCACCGTGATCAGCGAGCGCCAAGGCGGCTGCGGCAGACACAATATTGCCGCCGATCACATCGGTATTCGGGAAGTTGCGTTTGATCCAGCGCACGCGATCCAGCACGCCTTGGGAATGCCCGTGTGCGGTGTCAACAATCAATAAATCCACGCCCGCTTCAATTAATGCGGCAACGCGCGCTTCAGTATCGCCACCGGCGCCGACGGCGGCACCGACGCGCAGACGCTCTTGCGGATCTTTTGCCGCCAGCGGGTTATCACGCGCCTTTTGAATATCCTTTACCGTGATCAGGCCGCGCAGGGCAAAACTTTCATTCACCACCAGCACTTTTTCGATGCGGTGTTCGTGCAGCTTTGCCAGCACTTCGTCATCGCTCGCACCTTCAGAAACCGTCACCAGCCGATGTTTCGGCGTCATCGCCAGCGAAACCGGCGCGTCTAGACGGCGCTCGAAACGCAAATCGCGGCCGGTGACGATGCCAACCAGCTGATCGCCATCCACCACCGGCACACCCGAAATATTGCTGCGCCGGGTCAACGCCAGCACGTCGCGGATCGAGGTTTCTGGACTCACCGTAATCGGGTCACGAATCACTCCGGCTTCGAATTTTTTCACCATGCGCACTTCCGCGGCTTGATGTTCGACCGATAGGTTTTTGTGGATGATGCCCATGCCGCCCATTTGCGCAATCGCAATGGCAAGGCGCGATTCGGTGACGGTGTCCATCGCCGCCGACAGCACAGGCACATTCAGTTCAATATTGCGCGACACGCGGGTCGCCAAGCTCACATCGCGCGGCAAAATATTGGAATACGCCGGAATCAGTGATACATCATCAAAAGTTAAAGCGTCAGCCACGATGCGCATGGGCATACCTCGAGAAAGAGTCAGTGGCGGCGGAGTTTAGCGTTACGCGCATGCTTTTCGGCTTCGATCGGCGAAAAAATTCGCGAGCACTGGACGAACAGCGCTGCACGTTCAGCATTGCGCTAAGCTGCGTGCAACCGTTGGCGTCCGCGAACTATGACTGCACCACCTAAGCTCGACGTTTTGCACGTTGCATATCAATACACGCCCGAAGCACTGGGCGGCACCGAAGTGTACGTACGATCCTTGGCGCAGGAACTGATCCAGCTTGGGCAAAGCTGCGCGATTGCCGCACCCGGCGCGCGTAACGAAAGCTATTCGGTCGATGGCATTGCAATCTTTCGGGTTGCTTGCGCGCTGAGTACTGAGCAGCTCTACGGTAGCGAAAACGCTGCTGCAACGGCGCGCTGGCTCGAGATTTTGACCCAGCTTCGCCCGCACATTTTGCATGTCCATGCGCGCACGCCAATGCTGCACAGTGTGGTGTTGACGTGCGCCCGCAAGTTGGGCGTCAAAGTGATCTACACGGTGCATACGCCGACTGCTTTTTGCCAGCGCGGCACGATGTTGGAGTTTGGAACCACGCCCTGCGACGGCCAAGTCAGCTTGGCGCGCTGTGGCACCTGCGCACTGCACGGTTTGGGGGTAACAAAATCAATCGCGCGCGGGCTCATGCGCTTGCCAAAAGTGATTGGCACGCTTGCCGACAAAATCGCCCCGGCGCGCTTAACAAAGCCACTGCTATTTCAAAATCGCTTGCGCCAATCACAGAGCGAACAAGTTGATTTTTTTGCCGCCTGCGATCACGTCGTCGCAGTCTGTAAGTGGATTGAAAATGCTTTAAAAATCAATAATGTACCGGCAACAAAGTTGACTCTAAATCGTCAGGGTCTGCGCGCCGATATGCGTCAAATCAAGCCAGAAAAATTAGCACTAAGCACCGGCCCGCTGCGCGTTTTTGCGCTGGGGCGCGCGGATCGCAACAAAGGGTTCGATGTGTTGATTCGCGCAATCAACGCCTGTACTCAGCCAGTCGCATTGGATTTATGCCTCAGCGTAGGCAGTGCGGCTGAGCACCAAATCGCGGCTGAATTGCAGGCGCTTGCCCACAATAACGCTGCAAAAAATAGCGCAAACATTCGCTTTCACCGCAATCTTAGCGGCGCGCCGTTGCTTGATTTGTTCGCCCGCGCTGATCTGCTCGCAGTGCCTTCGATTTGGATGGAAACCGGGCCGTTGGTGGTGTTGGAAGCGTTTGCGCAGGCGCTGCCGGTCATGGGCAGCCGACGTGGTGGCATCGCCGAATTGGTCACCGATCTTGTGGATGGCTGGCTGATTGATCCAGATTCTGTGCCCGCTTGGCGCGCGCAATTGGATGCGATTGCGCTAGATCGTGAAAAACTGGCGAACGCGCGCGCCGCAATTGGCCCGGTGCGCACCATGAAAAAGGTGGCGATTGAGCATCTAGCGCTGTACGAATCGGTTTTGGCGGGTGATAATTTTGTTGTGCCGGGGGTAAAACGAAGCACCAAAAACGTTTTGATCTAATCGAATCAGAGGATTCAAATGAAACTGCTGCTAAAACTGCTGCTGCTTTTACTGACGATATTCATTGTGGGCGGGCTATTTTTGCCGAACACAAAACGCGTCGAACGCCAGATCGAAATCGCCCGCCCGGCTGGTTTTATTTATCAGTTTTTCAACGGTTTCAAACGCTACAACGAATGGAGCCCCTACGTTGCGAAAGATGCTGCCACACAGCATGTTTACTCGGGCCCGGAAACTGGCGTCGGCGCAAAAATGGCCTGGACCAGCAAAGTTTTGGGCGATGGCTCGCAAACCGTGATTGAAGCAAAAGAAAATGCGCTGATTGCCACCGATTTGGTATTTGAAGGCGGCGGTGGCAAGGCGTTTTACATCCTCGAAACAAAGGGGGATTCGACCCTGGTGCGCTGGGCGTTCGAGTCTGACGCGGGCACAAAATTCCCTGTCAATATCATCGGGCGCTGGATGAATTTGGCGATGGATCACTTCGTTGGACCCGACTATGAAGCGGGGTTGGCGAATTTAAAGGCGCGCGTGGAGAAATTACCGAACGCTAAGTTTGGCAATTTCGCCGTGCAGCGCCAGCATGTCGCGGCACGCTCGGTGCTCAAAATTAATGCGCAAGCGCCGGACTCGATGCTGGATATCAGCCAAGCGTACGCAATGGCCTATGGTGAGTTGAGCAAAGCGCTGACTGCGCAGGGCGCCGAAGCGCTAGCCAGTGCGCCACTGGGCTTTGATATGGGTCGAAAAGACGGGATTTATCATTTTCAAGCGGCACTTAGCACTGGCACGGAGCTTCAATCTGCGGGCGCGGTGATGGCCGAAACGCTGCCCGAAAGTGATGTGCTTTACGCCGTGCACACCGGCATGTACGACCGCCTAGACAACACCGCTAGCTTGTTGCGCGCCTACGCCGAGGTTTACGGTTTCAAGACGAAAGAACCGCTAGTGTTTGTATTCGTCGATGATCCAACCTCGATGGATCCGGAAGCAGTGAAGACTGAGCTGATATTGTATTTGGCGCCTTGATCGATAGCGCGCGTGTTAGACATTCAGATTTTTTTTTGGAGCCAGTAATGAACGAAGTCGCAGATCGCATTAAAACCACCGCCATCCCAACCGACACGCTGCGCCGCGATGAGTCCGCCGCGAAAAATCTATTTTTCGGTGAAATTCTTGAGGAAAACCTGTTTCCTTACCCAAAAATGAGCGCACGCGACGCCGAGCTTTTGGGCGCGATGGTGGATTCCATTGACGGCTTTTTGCATGCGCATACGAAAGAATTTAAACACTGGGATCGTGATGCGCATCAACCGGCAGAATTCATTCAGGGCCTGCGCGATATGGGTTTGTTTGGCCTGATTATTCCAGAGGAATTTGGCGGCTTGGCGCTTTCAAACGCAGGCTACGCGCGGGTTTTACAGCAAACATCGCGGCATGACAGCTCAGTATCGCTAACCGTCGGCGCGCACAGCTCTATTGGTATGAAAGGCATCCTTTTATGGGCCAATGCCGAGCAAAAGCTGCGCTATTTACCCAAGCTCGCCAGCGGCGAGATGATCGCGGCATTTTGCTTGACCGAATCCGGCGCAGGCTCAGATGCCGCGAGTATCAAAACGACAGCAAAGAAAAATAGCGACGGCAGCTGGACATTATCTGGCGAAAAAATATGGATCACCCACGGCGGCATCGCGCAGGTGTTTACCGTATTTGCCCGCACCGAAGAGGGCGAAGGAAAAATGACCGCGTTTATCGTCGAAGCCGGCTGGAAAGGTGTCAGCCACGGGCCGCACGAAGATAAAATGGGCATTCGTTCGTCCAGCACCACGACGGTTGCGTTTGCGGATGTCATCGTGCCACCGGAAAACGTGCTTGGGCCCGAAGGCAAGGGCTTTAAAGTTGCAATGAGCATCCTCAACAATGGCCGCACCGGCTTAGGTGGCGGCGCCGTCGGCGGGATGAAAACGCTAATCAAGTTAGCCAGCGCGCAAGCGCAAGATCGCAAACAGTTCGGTCGCCCGATTGCCGAGTTCGGCTTGATCCGCGAAAAAATTGCGCAGATGACGCTGGATTGCTTCGCCGCAGAATCCGTGGTTTGGATGGTGGCGCACTACATCGATTCGGGCGTGGAAGACTATTCGGTGGAGGCGGCGATCAGCAAAGTGTTTGCCTCCGATGCGATCCAACGCTGCGCCCATGAAGCACTGCAAATCGCCGCCGGAAATGGCTTTATGCGGGAATTTCCGTACGAGCAAATCACCCGCGACTGCCGCATTTTGAGCATTTTTGAAGGCACGAATGAAATTTTGCGCCTCTACATTGCATTAAGCGGGCTCAAAGACGTCGGTTCGTCGTTGAGCGAGTTGAAATCCGCAGTGGGCGATATTTTTAATAACCCA
>JANNYO010000248.1:0-11485 GCA_031410115.1 Rhodanobacteraceae bacterium
GCGGACGCCACTCTGACAACGTTGGACCGCTTGTTTCGCCAACATGGTATTAGCAGCGGCAAATTTAATATGTTGCTCACCATTGCCGCATTTAGTGCGCAAGACAAGCAAGACGCGCCCAAGCCCGCACAAATCGCACGCAAATTGGGTGTGCGCCGCCCAACCATCACCGGGCTACTCGACAACCTTGAAAAAGACGGTCTGGTTGAGCGCAAACCGCACTCAACCGATGGTCGCGCCCTGCGTTTAGAGCTAACCAAGAAAGGCAAAAAGCTGCTCGAAAAACTGCTGCCTGATTATTGGAGCATCCTTGAAACTTTATCAGCGCCGTTAAATGCAGCAGAGCGCCGCGGCATGTTGCGCGGTGTCGAAAAAATTTATCACGTGTTGCCCAGCTTGTCCGCGAACGACGATTAAGCATTCCTTGATTCTCTTATCCGTGTCGCCTTTCGGCGAGACTCGCCAGATGCAACTTTGCGAAGACAATCCGCGCTCAACTGTTGGATTTAGTTTCAAATTGACGCCGACTTAGAGCGTCGCAAAGCAGTAAATTTGACGCGACTGTCTGACTTTCGCGTCTTTTTTTTGGGCGATCGAGCGCTACAAATCATCAGCAACAGCAAACTCGCACACACCGAGCTATGCGTCGTGATGCAAGCGATCTGCGCTCAGCTGCGAAGCCTTGAATGCGTCAGTGCGGCGGTCAGCACGCTAGATGCCGTCACGCTTTGGCTAAAGCCCGGCACTGACGTCAGCCGAGCGCAACAGCAAGCGCAAGATGCCCTGGCCATTTTTCTGGCGATTTTTACCGCACAACCAACGCCACTGCCAGCGCGCACGCATCAAATCGGTTTTAGCCGCGCCGCACTTGAGGGTGAATTTCGCCATGACTTAGCAGCGCTTGCGGCGCATTCCAAACTCGATGAAAGCGCGTGGTTAGCGCGGTTTTGTAGCGCGCAATTTCACGTCGCGCTGATTGGTTTCAAGCCGGGCTTTCCGTATTTGTTGGGTTTGCCCGAGGCGCTCGCGATGCCACGCCTGGCAAATCCACGCATAGGTGTGCCTGCGGGCAGTGTTGCGATCGGTGGAAATTACGCCGGCATCTATCCCACGCGCTCGCCCGGTGGTTGGCGCGTGATCGGGATCACTACAGCAAAATTATTCAATCCTACCGACGCTCAACCATGCTTATTATCGCCCGGTGATCACGTGCGATTTTTGCTCGAAAAATAGTGAAACGTTTGGCTTGTTTCAGAGCCCCAGCTAGCGCTACATTCAGCGCATGGCGACACCCACATCCCTTGCCCGCACCTATTTAGCGAATCAAATGTTGATCGCTATGCCCGCTATGGACGATCCCAATTTTTCGCGCAGTGTCACCTACATGTGTCAGCATGATTCTGAGGGTGCTATGGGCATCGGCGTCTCGCGCGTGGCAAATTTTCGTTTGATTGAAGTGCTCGAGCAAATGAAAATCAGCACGGCGTTGCCCGAGGTTGCCGCCCAGCCGGTGTTTTTAGGCGGCCCTGTGCAAAATGACCGCGGCTTCGTGCTGCACGAGCCTTGCGGCGACTACTTAAGTAGCATGCAATTGCGTGGTGGGCTTTGTTTGACGACGTCACGCGACCTGTTAGAGGCGATTGCCGAGGGCGAAGGCCCCCGTCACTATTTGGTAGCCCTAGGTTTTTCTGGCTGGAGCGAAGGCCAGTTGGAAGCGGAGATTTTACAAAACTCCTGGCTCAACGCGCCGGTCAGTCGTGAACTGATGTTTTCCACGCCCATTGAGCAGAGATGGCAAAAAGCCGCTGCCTTGATGGGTGTGAATTGGCACGCGATGGCGGGATATGTCGGGCATGCCTGAGATTGGCGCGTTTTCTTACCGCATTTTTGCGCGAACGATCAGCCAATACCTCACTCAAAACCGTCGCGCATCAGCTGATCAGAATTGACTTCATACGTCCATACGCCCCGCCCTAAGGTGCCGGCAATCAATGTCCTTTGCGCTTTTAGATAGCGCAAATCAAAGACCAAAACATCCGGCAGCGCACTGCCTAATCGACCCCAAACGTTACTCGACAGTGCGGCGGTATAAACCCCGGAACGCGTGCCAACAACGACAGTATCACCGGCTGGATCAGACACATATTCCACGGTGCGGAAATCTAGCCCGGAGATCGTCGGCAGATTACCGGTGACATCAGTCCACGTCACGCCGCTGTCGACACTGGCAAAGACCTGATTGTCATCAACGGCATAAACGCGCGCTGAGTTGGTGGGGTCCATCGCCACATCAGCAATCGTATTTGCGCCAGCAGGTAATGCTGTGGTTTGCGTAATCGCACCCGCTGCACCCACGCGTTTCCATACTGCCGCCAATTTCCCGACGTAGATCGCGTCCGGATCATTTGCTGCGCCATATGCTACCGCTTGGCGATTCGCACCTGGTGCGCCCAAAGAAGTCAAAATCGGGGCAGCAGAACTGGCGTTATTCGATTCATACAAATTATTGACCCCGCCCACTAACAGCCGTGCAGAATTCGCGGCGTTGAGTTCAATCGGCGTAACGAATTGCACATCAGCAGCAACCGTGAGTGGTGGCATCGAAAAACTGCCGACAAAAGCATTTGCCGCGTCGTACTGGGCGCGCCGAAATCCGCCAAAATTTTGTGAGCTCAAATAGCGAAAGCTACCGCTTGGCCCAAGATTTGCGCTGTCAACCGCAACATCGCCACCGTCGCCACCATTGATGAATGTCCAGCGCGGATTGTTCGCAGCGATCTGCTGGTGGGTGCCGTTATCTTGCGCACCAATAATCAACACTTTGGTAATTGTGTCCATCGCCAAGTTGTGCGCTTCAATGACATTCAAATCGCCAATGACCGATGTCCAAACACGTGTGCTGGCGCCCGGCGTGTTCAAGCGATAGATGCCACCATCATCCGACTCCAAAACATTGCCATTGGCATCAAATGCTAGAGCGCGGGAATCGGCGTGTGGTGCGGTGTTGTTTGCACCACCGTCAATGACAAACGTATTTTGCGAACCCGGCGCCATGCTGGCGTCCAACCGCGCGACATTGCCAGTAAACGGGCCTCCGGTGATGCGATCACCGCTGAGATAAACCACATTTGCGTTTGCCGGGTCCGCAACCAATGCGGTGTTGGTGCTGCCCTGCCCGCCTGGATGCACGGCGGGAACATCGAGCGCGGTCCAGTTCGCGCCCAAATCCGCCGACCGATACACGCCGTTTAGCGTGCCAGAATTGACCACGGCAACAAATAGCGTCGACCCGGCGCCCGCCGCAATCCGCATGGTAGAAGTACTATTGAAGTTGTTTATGCCGGCAGAGATATCGGTCCAGTTCGCGCCAAGGTCATCGCTGCGCAATATTTTTGGTACTGCGCCGCGCACACCGACCAACAGGCGATTTGGATTCAACCGATCCTCATTCAGCGCGCCAATTCCACCGGTGGGCAGGCCGTTGGTGCCGGAAATTAAACTCCAGTTTGCCCCAGTGTCGGTGCTGCGGAACAAACCGCCGCCGAAAGATGCCGCAAATAACGTACTGCCGCGCGCCACGACGCTGATCAGTTTTTGCCCGAGCAATGTGGCACCGCCGAGCTGCTGCCAGCTGTTACCGGCGTTCGTTGTGCGATAAACGCCTACTTCATCATCACCACGCTGGGCAAAGTTGCTCCAGCGCCCGGTGCCGACAAGCAAGGTCTGAAAAGTGCTGTCGGTCGGATCAAACACCACTGAGCCGATTGATTGCGAGGGCAATGAGTTCGTCAATGGCGTCCAACTTGGTCGCAAAGCGGTCGCGTCACTGGTACGCCAAACACCACCATTGACGGCACCAACAAACAAAATATTGGCATTACTTGGATGCGCCGCAATCGCATGAATCGCGCCGCAAACTTCGTTGTCTGGCGGCACGCGCACCTGCGCCGATTGCGTCGGCGCTGGGCCTCGCGCGACCCAAACACCACCTGCGTTGACCTGGCGTGCAGCGGGCAAGTCAAGCAAATTCGGCGGCATCGTTTGAATTCGAAATTCAGCCGGGTCAACTGGTTCAGCATCGGCGCCGCCTGGTGTGGCGTGTGCAGTTGAGCAGATAAACAGCGCTGAAGTTAATGCAAGTACTGAGAAGATTGAACTGAAACAAGTCTCGCGACAGCGACACGGCAAACAACTCGCCAAAACACGTTGGTTCATGCTTTTCCTATCCGTTTTGTTGACGCCAATTTTGCCAGTGGAATATGAAAACGGGAGGTGAAATTACGCTGCACAAGTTGCAACACAAGTATCCGAAGCAACACATTGACTTGCCGATCACACCACCAAAGCCTATAATTTCAGTAATTTCTGAAATTACAGGTTTGTCATGAAACTCTCACCGTTGGTCTTACGTTTTGTTTTGCATTTTGGCGAAATGGGTAGCCGTTGGGGCATCAACCGCACCGTTGGACAAATTTACGCGCTGATTTTTTCCTCGCCGCAGTCTCTCAATGCCGACGAAATTGCCGAGTACTTGGACGTATCGCGCTCCAACGTCAGTATGGGTTTAAAGGAATTGCAAAGCTGGAGTCTGGTGCGCCTTGAGCACCGCGTCGGCGACCGCCGCGATTATTTTCGCGCACCGGAGGATGTCTGGCAGATTTTTCAAACGCTGGCGCAAGAGCGTAAAAAACGTGAAATCGACCCGACCCTTTCGATGTTGCGTGAAGCGGTGATGGAGCCGTTAACCGACGCCGATGATCGCCACGCGCAAATGCGTATGCAGCAAATGCACGACTTAATCGAGCTTGCGACCGGCTGGTTTGCCGAGGTGCAGCGCATGGATCAAGCGACCCTGAAAACGCTGATGAAAATGGGCTCGCGCGTGCAGAAAGTTTTGGAATTCAAGTTGGTCGGCGGCACTACCAAAGGCGCAAAACCTTAAAGTTTAACTTTTAGTCAATTTTTCTATCTAGTAAGGAGCCTTATCATGGACGCCTTCATACTGGCGCGCGCGCAATTTGCCGCAAATATCAGTTTCCACATTTTGTTTCCCACGATCAGCATTGCGCTGGCGTGGCTGCTGGTGTTTTTCAAAGTGCGCGAACAACGCTCTAAAACACCTGTGGTTTGGCAGTCGCTATACGGCTTTTGGGTCAAAGTATTTGCGCTATGTTTCGCGCTGGGCGTTACCAGCGGCATCACCATGAGCTTTCAATTCGGCACCAATTGGCCGGGCTTTATGAAAACCGTGGGCAACGTCGCTGGGCCACTTTTGGCTTATGAAGTGATGACCGCGTTTTTCCTAGAGGCCAGTTTTTTGGGCGTGATGCTATTCGGTCGATCGCGCGTCAGTAATCGGGTGCACACCGCCGCGACGCTTTTAGTGGCGCTGGGCACCACGCTGTCAGCATTCTGGATTCTGGCGTTGAATTCTTGGATGCACACGCCCGCTGGCTATGTTTTAAACCAAACCGCAAATGGGCCGTCAGTGGAAGTTCTCAGCTGGTGGGCGGTCATCTTTAACCCCTCTTTTCCATACCGTTTGAGCCATATGCTGTGCGCTTCGGTGCTGACTGTGGCGTTTTTAGTCATTGGTATCAGCAGCTACCGCATGTTGAAAAAAGATACGCGTCCTGAGGCAAAAATGGGACTGGTGGTTGGTTTAGTGATTGCCGCAATTGCGGCACCAACGCAGATGATTTTAGGTGACCTACACGGCCTGAACACGCGTGCGCATCAGCCGGCGAAAATCGCTGCCATTGAAGCGGTTTGGGAAACTGGAAAAGGCGTGCCACTGACCCTATTGGGCATTCCCGACGAAAGCACCCGCAGCACGCACTGGGCCGTTGAAGTGCCCAAAATGGCCTCGCTGGTGTTGACACATGAACTCAATGGCGAGATCAAAGGCCTGAATGAATTTGCCCAACATCCACCGGTCAAGCCGCTATTTTTTGGCTTTCGCATTATGGTTGGCACCGGTGTGGCAATGCTGGGCTGTGCCTGGTTTGGCATGCTTTTAATTTGGCGCAAGCGCGAACTGCCAACTTGGTTTCTACGCATCCTGGTGGGCATGACCTTTTCGGGCTGGATCGCGGTTTTGTCCGGCTGGTACGTCACAGAAATTGGCCGCCAACCTTGGCTAGTAACCGGCATTTTAACCGCCGCACAGGCCGCCAGCAGCAGCGTCAACAGCCAGCAAATTGGCATGAGCCTGAGCCTATATTTATCTATGTACGCGTTGCTGTTGACGGCATTTATTCGCACGCTGTTTTACTTGGCAAAAAAAGCCGCCACCGGGCAACTGCCACAGCTTGACACCGAGCTAAGCCCTGTACCGGGAACTGCGGCGGTTGCTGGGGTAGCGCTGTGAACGCATATTTGCCGGAAATTTTCCTGGGCCTCATGGGTTTTGCCATGCTGGCGTATGTGGTGCTGGATGGCTTTGATCTGGGCGTGGGCATTCTGCTGCGGCGCGCAGAACCAGCAGACAAAGACACCATGGTCGCCTCGATTGGGCCGTTTTGGGATGCCAATGAAACCTGGCTGGTGCTGGGTGTTGGTATTTTACTGACGGTATTTCCGCAGGCGCACGGCGAGATTTTAGGCGCGCTCTATATGCCTGTGGCGCTGATGCTGGTTGGCCTAACGCTGCGCGGCGTTGCCTTTGATTTTCGCGCGAAAGTGAAAGCCGAACGCAAGGCGCTGTGGGATTCACTTTTCTACGCTGGATCCCTGCTCGCCGCTTTGGCGCAGGGTTTTATGCTGGGCCTGCACATCGTGGGTTATCAATACAGCCTTAGCAACGTCGCTTTTGCAAGCTTCATCGCCTGCGCGCTGGCTTCAGGCTATGCGCTGCTGGGTGCGAGCTGGCTGATGCTGAAAACCAGCGGCGCACTGCAGGCGCGGGCACGCAATTGGGCGGCGCACGCACTGACTCTGACTGCCCTCGGCGTGGCTGCGGTCAGCATCGCTACACCGCTGGTCAGTCAGCGCATTTTTAGCCGCTGGTTTAGCCTGCCAGAAATGCTGTGGCTGGCACCCGTGCCTTTGCTGACGCTGCTGCTGTTTGGCGTGTGCAGCTATCGTTTAGAGCGCCTGAAAAATCACACCCAGCCCGATCATCTCGTCTGGCAGCCGTTTGCCTGCACGGTCGCAATTTTTTGCCTCGCATTTGTCGGCTTGGCCTACAGCCTGTACCCGTATCTGGTGCTGGATCGCATCACGATTTGGGACGCCGCAAGCTCAACCGATGCGATGCGCATGATCGCTATCGGCGCGCTGGTCAGCATGCCGGCCACCATTGGCTACACTATTTTTAGCTATCGCGTATTTTGGGGCAAAGCCCAGCCACTGAGCTATAGCTAGGCGCAAAGGATCTGCCGATTCCACCTTGTATTGACAACGCTTGTATTGACAATGTTGACAAAGCGACAATTGCAGACGCATCCATCACCCTACAATCTTGGAGGTTTTATGAAGCGAGTCACTGGAATTGGCGGTATCTTTTTCAAAGCCATCGACGCGCAAACGCTGCGGGCTTGGTATAAACGCTACCTGGGTATTGATGTACAAAGCTGGGGTGGCGCCGCGTTCAGCTGGGCCGACGATGATGGCAAGCCCGCGATTGGAACGACCGTGTGGTCGATCAACCCGGCGCAAAGCGAGCAATTCGCCCCGAGCCACGCGCCCTTCATGGTGAATTATCGGGTGGACGATTTGCTAGCGCTGGTCAAAGTACTGCGCGAGGAAGGCTGCAACGTACTCGATAAGTTCGACGATTCCGAATACGGCAAGTTTGCTTGGGTGATCGATCCAGAAGGAAACAAGATCGAACTTTGGCAACCGCCGGTAGGGCAATGAACACAAATCGAGCTGGAGCACTCGCCAAGAAAATCAGCTCAACCCCAACCACGCCGCGCTAAAAAACCAGCCATTTCACTTGCCGGTGCGGGCCTGCCGATAAACCAGCCCTGCAGATACGCCACGCCCAAACCGCGCAATTTCTCCGCCTGCTCGCGCGTTTCGACGCCCTCAGCAATCACTTTTGCACCGATTGCGTGAATCATGTTGATGATGCCGCGCACCAGCTCAAAGCAGCGGTCTGAGGTCATCATTTGGCGGGTAAACGCTTGGTCGAGTTTGACGGTATCAAAATCCAGCTGATGCAAATGCCCCAAGTTGGAAAATCCGGTGCCAAAATCGTCCAAGCTAATGCGAATGCCGATGGCGTGGCAGCGCTCAATCAGCGCGCGCACTAGGGCGTAGTCGATGGTCAGGCTTTCGGTGATTTCTAATTCTAACCGGGCCGGGTTGACGCCGGCTTTGGCGGTTTCCTGCTGAATCAATTCGGCAAAATCTGGCACCGCCGATTGGCGCGCAGAAATATTGACGGCGACAAAACTGTGTGGAAACTCAGCGGTCAGGGCGCTGAGCGCTTCGCAGCTTTTACGCAGTGCGTATTGCCCTACCGGCAAGATCAAAGACGTTTCTTCCGCCAGCGCAATAAATTCCGCCGGCGAAATATTGCCGCGCTCTGGATGCGCCCAGCGCGTCAGCGCTTCAAAACCGACGACGCGATCACTGGCAAATTCGTACAGCGGCTGGAACACTACCGACAGCTCGTCATTTTCAATGGCGCCAATCAATTGGCGCTCCAGGCGAAATTTATTGACCGCTTGATCGCCCAGTTTCGGCTGCGCCAGCATCGCTTTGGCAGCCGGTGTCGGCCCGGCATTTGGCCCGGTGATGGTGGTGCCGCGCGCAGCGCTTAAGCCGGAGCGATAGCGGTGCAATAAGCTGCCCATCAGGGCGCGAATAATCGGATCGGACTCGGTCAAGCGCTCGTGGATTTGCTCGCGCTCAATCACAGTCAGGCGGCTCAGCTCAACCGCACGTGCTTCGGCGGAGCGCGGCGCATCATCCATCACCGCCATCTCACCCAACAGATCACCGGCACTTAGATAGCTCAAAACCAAACGCTGTTGGTTTTGCATAATCGACACTTCAATCTTGCCACTTTCAATCAAATATGCCGCACCCGGCGCATCGCCTTCGCGAAAAATCACCTCACCGGCTTGAAACGTTTTTGATGCTGAAGTCATGCAGTGCAGGAGCGCTGCAGCGGGAAGGAAGTCATAGCAAATACGGCGTCAGGGCTAGGTTTGATTTTGTTTGAGGATACACGCTCAAGTCGCTATGCGCTTCTCCAAAACAAAGGGGAACCTTACCGCACAAATCCGGCCGCCATATCCGGCCGCAAGGCGACATCCGACCATGGTCTAAGCTCATTATTCCAGCGCTAAGCCTATGCTTGACACCACAACCCTCACTAGAGCTGGTGCCATGACCACAATCTATCCGCCGAACCCCGCCGATGCGACGCGCATCAATGCCGCACAGTACGCGCGTGACTACGCGGCATCCGTTGGCGACCCAGAGCGCTTTTGGGGTTTGGTTGGGCAGCGTTTGAACTGGATCAAGCCGTTTACCCGGGTGCGCGACGTTTCGTTCTTGCCGGAAGATTTTCGCATTCGCTGGTATTTCGATGGCGTATTAAATGTATCAGTCAACTGCCTGGATCGCCATTTGGCGGTGCGCGGCGAACAAACCGCGATTATTTATGAGGGTGATAGCCCCAACTTGACTGCGCGGATCAGCTATCGCGAGCTCTACGAACGTGTTTGCCGCTTAGCCAACGCCCTGCGCGCGCGCGGCATTGCTAAGGGTGATCGGGTGACGATTTACTTACCGATGATTCCAGAAGCGGCGGTTGCGATGTTGGCGTGCGCGCGCATTGGCGCGATCCACTCGGTGGTGTTTGGCGGCTTTTCGCCGGAAGCACTCATTGGTCGAATCGCCGATTGCCAGAGCACGCTGGTGATCACCGCTGATGCCGGCATGCGCGGTGGCAAAGTGGTGCCGCTCAAAGCGAATGTTGACCAGGCCTTGGAAAATCCACTCACTGACTGTGTGCGCGATGTGCTGGTGCTCAATCACACCGGCACGCCGATTGCGTGGGTTAATGGCCGCGATCACTGGCTGCACGAGTTGACTGAAGCAGAGCGCCCGGAGTGCGAGCCCGAACCCATGAACGCGGAAGACCCGCTATTTATTCTGTACACATCGGGTTCCACCGGCAAACCCAAGGGCGTGCTGCACAGCACCGGCGGCTATTTGGTCTATGCCAGCTATACCCACGAATGCGTATTCGATTTGCGCGAGGGCGATGTGTTTTGGTGCACCGCTGATGTCGGTTGGGTGACGGGCCACAGTTATGTGGTGTATGGGCCGCTGGCGAATGGCTGCACCACAGTAATGTTTGAAGGCGTGCCGAGCTATCCCAACTTTTCCAGATTTTGGGAGGTCATCGACAAGCATCAGGTGTCGATTTTCTACACCGCACCCACCGCGATCCGGGCACTGATGCGTGAAGGCGATGCCTGGGTGCAATCTAGTTCGCGCGCCAGCCTACGATTGCTCGGCAGTGTCGGCGAGCCCATCAATCCCGAGGCTTGGAACTGGTACCACCGGGTTGTCGGCGAGGGCCGCTGCGCGATCGTTGACACCTGGTGGCAAACCGAAACCGGCGGCATTTTGATCAGCCCCTTGCCGGGTGCGACCACGCTCAAGCCGGGCTCGGCGACGCAGCCATTCTTTGGTATTCAACCGGAACTATTGGACGCCGAAGGCCAGGTGTTGGAGGGTGCTGCTGAGGGCAATCTGGTGTTAGCAGCATCCTGGCCGGGCATGATGCGCACGCTGTGGGGCGACCACGAGCGCTTTTTCCAGACCTATTTCACCGCCTACCCCGGCCTTTATTTCACCGGCGACGGCTGCCGCCGCGACGCCGACGGCGATTATTGGATCACCGGGCGGGTGGACGACGTGATCAATGTCGCCGGCCACCGCTTGGGCACCGCCGAAGTCGAAAGCGCGCTGGTCAGCCACGCCAGCGTCGCCGAAGCGGCGGTGGTTGGCTGCGCACATGACATCAAAGGCCAGGGCATCTATGCCTACGTCACGCTCAACGTGGGCGTGGAGGTTTCGGACGCATTGGCACGCGAATTAATCCAGCATGTGCGCCGCGAAATCGGCCCGATTGCCACACCCGATCATTTGCACTGGGCGCCCGGTTTGCCGAAAACTCGGTCGGGGAAAATTATGCGAAGAATCCTGCGCAAGATAGCCGCGAACGAGTTTGAAAACCTGGGCGATATTTCAACGCTGGCGGACCCTGGCGTGGTGCAGGTTTTGATTGATACGCGGGTGATTCGGTAGGCCAGCCAATTGGCCTTCTACAGTATCGCGCGAGATTTGGTTTTCGGGCAGTATGTCGGTTGAATTCAACGGCAGCCGGAAATGAGTCTTGTCAGATCTAAACAACGTGTCGCCGACCACGGCGAGGTCTTTACGCCCGTGTGGATGGTCGAGGCGATGCTCGAGCTTGTCAAAGGCGAAACCGAGCGCATAGATTCGCGATTTCTGG